>JBEKVG010000001.1:0-27612 GCA_049514195.1 Anaerolineales bacterium
TTGGACGAGTTCGCCCGTTCAACACCCCCACATTTCCCTCAATCACGGGGATTCCCAAAAAACCCCTATCTTCTATAGGAGATGAAAAATGGACTCTGGAATGATCGGAAAGATTGAAAAAGCCAAGCGATACGCCCAGGAACGTGAAAGATTCCACTTTGAAGCCCTCACGGTTTTGATAGACGGCGCAAATAATCCTCATCGCATTTCCTTTGCAGACGGGAAATGGAATTGCGACTGTGACTTCTTCCACAGTCATGGCCTCTGCACCCACACGATGGCCCTCGAAGAACTCCTGAAAGGCATGCTCCCGGTTTCCGCAAGCTCCTGAGCAGGTCAACGAACCTTAGTTTCGACCTCCGAGGTTTTCCTGCCTCGGAGGTTGCTTTTTCAGGTACAATTCCCTCCATGAAAACGATTTCTCGGCGTGAATTTCTCAAGCTAGGCGGCCTGACCCTCGCCAGCCTGGCTTTCACATCCTTTTTACCGGAATTTACCGGCTACGAAGATATAGATTTGGTACGTGTGGCAAAAGACCCGGTCAGCGTTTATAAGGAGCCTTCCGATCAGAGCGAGATTGTTCATACCTGGGTGCGCGACAATCTGGTCCACGTTTACGACTCGTTACAGGTCGCCACCACTGGCAACACCTCGCTCTGGTACCGGGTCTTCGGTGGGTATATGAACGCGGGACGTCTGCAAAAGGTAAAGATTCATTACAATGGGTCGCTTTCCAGTATCCCGGCAACCAAGCTATTATCCGAGTTAACCGTCCCCTATACAGACTCTTACCGCTATGATAAGTGGAACGGCTGGTACCAGTATCACCGTCTGTATTACAGTTGCACCCAATGGATTACCGACATCGATACTGGTCCGGACGGTAAAGCTTGGTACAATCTTCAGGACAATGAAGATACAAATCTTCATTATTACGTTCCAACTGAACAATTACGCCCCATTTCCCCCGCCGAGATGGCCCCTCTCTCCCCGGATGTGCCGATGGGTCAAAAACGGATTGACATAAACTTGACCACACAAACCCTTACCTGTTACGAAATGGACAAGCTCGTCTTCTCCACCCAGGTCTCGTCTGGCCAGGGAAGTTTGATGGCCACGCCAACCGGCAACTTCAATGTCAACGATAAACTTCCCTCCCGGAACATGAGCACCACCAGCCGTCTGGCGGATGATATCATCCCATTGGTCGGTGTCCCATGGTGCAGTTTCTTTACTGCCGAAGGTCACGCAATGCATGGAACCTATTGGCACAACAATTTCGGCTTCCCGATGAGCCATGGCTGCGTGAATATGCGCAACGAAGATGCATTATGGCTTTTCCGCTGGAACCAGCCAATTACCGCCTTTGATAATATTAACAGATCGACCCTGGACGTTAAGGGCTATGGGACGCTTGTCCATATCCACTATTGATATGCCGACCCTGACCTGGCCTTCAAAAGCACTCCCAGATCTACAACCTACCAACCTCATTCTGGATTCAGTCATTTATCCACAGGGCCATGGCTATCCAGCTGGAATTCCCGAAAGCCAACTCTTTCTGGGGGATAATTTGCGCGTGATGGCTGCCCTGTTGCCGGAATATGAAAACCGCCTGGATCTCATATATGCTGACCCGCCTTTTTTCACCAACAAACATTACCCGGCCCGCATCGGGCGTGGTGAGGATTCTCGTCGCCCACAGGAGTGGCAGTTGGCGGAAGGCTATGGCGACCATTGGGAGGACATGGATGATTATCTGGATTTCCTGTATCCGTGCCTGGCACTTATGTACCGCCTGCTCGCCACGCATGGGAGCCTCTACCTGCACCTGGACTGGCATGCGGATGCCTGCGCCCGCCTCCTGCTCGACGAACTCTTTGGCTACGACCACCTGGTAAATGAAATTATCTGGACTTATCACGGACCTTCTCCTGTTCGTCGTGCCTTTAACCGGAAACATGACACAATCCTAGTTTATGCCAAAGGTGATCATTACACCTTCAATGCCGATGCAGTCCGGGAACCTTACCATCCCAACACGGTCAAAACCTTCAAATCATCCATCAAGGCCGGGTTCGGAAAAATCCCAGACCTGGAACGCGGCAAAGTTCCGGAAGATTGGTGGTATTTCCCTGTTGTGGCACGCCTGCATAACGAACGCACGGGCTATCCAACGCAAAAGCCCGAGGCGTTGCTGGAACGCATCATACTGGCTAGCTCCAATCCCAATGACTTGGTCGCCGATTTCTTCTGCGGTTCTGGAACTACCCCGCTCGTTGCCGCCCGGCATGGACGCCGGTTCCTGGCTTGTGACGTCACCTGGCGCTCTGTCCACACCACCCGCAGCCGCCTCTCCGAACAAAAACACCCTTTTATACTACAAAAAGATGCTGATTGTGTCATCCCTGAAACGTCTGCACTTATCAAGGTTGACATGCTTGCTGATACCGTCCGGCTTGTCGATGCCCCGGATTTGGATTATTGGGAAGTGGATCCCACCTGGGATGGGGTTACCTTCCACAGCGCCATGCAAGCCCGCCGTCCGAATCGTTCGGGGAAAATTCCCCTAGAAATAAAACTGCCCGCCGTGCCGACGAATGTCTGCGTGCGGGCCGTTACCATAGATGGACAGCAAATCCAACTACACGTCCAGCCTGTATCCCACTCCCCGGATAGTCTTCAATAACTGTGGTTCTTCCGGATCGACCTCGATGGCACGCCTCAGCCAGGAAATATGCACATCCAGCGTGCGCGTGTCATCGGTGTAGTCCGTCTCCCAGACCTGTGAGAAAAGAACTCTGCGTTCAATCACTTCCCCCCGGTGATTGATCAAGGTTCTTAACAGGCCCATTAAGCGTGGCGTCAGGCGGGTTTGTTTGTCCAGGCAGCGGACAATCCGCTTTTCAACATCCAGGCGTAGCGGACCGGCGTGGAGGTCATCACTGCCATCACTCGGCAAAAGATGCCGGATCCGATTGACCAATTTTTGGGCGGTAAAAGGCAGTGATAGGATAATGTCTGCCTCCACCTTCTCGATCTTCCGGTCTGGATCGAGAATCAAAAGAATGGGCAATTTGGGTGCCTGGTCCCGCAGCGACTGGCAAATCCGTTTACCGCTGGTGCGTAAGGAAGCCGCGTTAACCACGACAACGTCGGGACTGAAGCCGGCGGAGAGACGCGCTAAAGCTTCGCTGCCACTGGAAACCAATTCAACAACGAAGCCTTTTTTTCGTAAGGCAGGGACAAACGCAGGATGGTCTGCGTGCTTGCCCTCAATGACCAGAAGCGTGGAATCTCTCATCATGATAAGGGATATGAAACCGAAATAATTTTTCCCATTATACACCAATGTTAAAAAATCGTTGTTGGTGGTCCCATTATAAGAAAGTATCATTGCCTGCAACCGCCTGCACCGTGCCTTAGGCACAGGTGTGACGCAGGCACAGGTGCGAAGGAGCGCAGCGACTGAAGCAATCCCCGGGAAAGGGAATAGGTTCATTAACCTTACAGGACAAGCCCTCCGATAAACTCTCTTAACACGGAATCGACCGGAACAATCGTATCATCGGGAAATGGGAAGATGGATTGGAGCAAAGCCTCCACGCGTGCTGCCCGGGTGTATGCATCCTGTCGGAGCGGGTCCTCCTTATATTCTCGTGACCATTCTTCGAAATAGTCTATTAACTTCGGCTGGTATATCGACAACTCATACGGCATTCCACTGTTGACAATAAAATCGGCTGAAGAAATATATGGCAGGATATTCCCCAGCTCACCCGACCTAACATAATGCCAATGGGTCAATGTTTGGCCATAATCCGCTGCCCGGCTTGTGGCATCCCGCAACATTCTGCGCATCAGCCGGATGTCCGTCCACCTGACATATTCCCCATCATTACCCTTTAATTGCAAAAGCGGCTCAATATAGACCTTGAATGACGCATTTTTCACCCCCTCCGTAAGAGCGGGATACAAGCCATACAGGCTGTCAATCAGGATTACATCATTTTTCGATAAGTGGGTTGGTGTAGTTTTTAAACTGCGCTTCCCCGTCTTAAAGTCATAATACGGCATCTGGATCTCTTTTCCATCAAGCAGCTCCTTGATATGATGGTTGATCAGCTCGATATCCAGAGCCTGGGGAGTTTCAAAATCGTAATCACCGAATTCATCTTTTGGATGCAGCTCCAGATCAAAGTAATAATTGTCCAGGTTTAGCTCCACAAAAGTAACCCCTTTTTCAGCCAACCTGAGAGCTATTTTCCGGGTTGTGGTGGTTTTACCTGAGCTGGAAGGGCCGGCAAAGATCGCCAGCTTAATCTCCCCTCTTTTTTCCAGAATGGAGTTTTCCACCACGGTTATATCGTGGTTATAGGTGGTTTCCGATTCCATGACGATATCCGGCATCTCCCCGTTCGCTATTCTTTTATTCAGCCCTTCGATGGTATTTACACCATGATCCACGGCCCAATTCAGCACCGACCACAACTTTGCCCAGGGAATGTTTTCCTTGTTCTGTTCTACAGTGGATTTCCCCTGCAGCCTGCGCCGGTTTCTCTCATCCCGGTAAAGAATATAGGCTTTGGCAACCTTCGCGTGGCCATTTTCGATCAAGACCTTTTCAACCACATCCTGGATTTCCTCAACAGAGGGTACTTTATCCGATCCAAATTGCTTTTCCAACAGAGAAACCACTTGGTCGCTTAATTTCTGAGAGGTGGCTTTGTCCCTTCCGCCAACCGCGACGGCCGCCCGATAAATGGCATTCGTGATCCTTTCCTGCGTAAAGGGTACTACCCGTCCATCACGCTTTGTCACACGCTCAATTTTCGCCTTTGGCGCATTCATAGTCATCTCCATTTCCTGATCGATCCCAGGCCAGCGCTTTCTGAAATAACCAACCAGAAACACCCATGTAAATTATATAGCAATTTCCCCATCCATTTCAATATACTAATCCCTGGGATTCAGCTTTTCACCCCGAAGGTAGCAAAAAGCGCCAATTTACCGCTCAATTCAGACTGGGTAATCTCATTTTCTGCCATATCCTGCCTGTATCCCAAGCGTGAAGAACACACTTGCACCTGCCTGCGCCAGCCTGCCCTGGCGGCCAGTCCAGGGTACCGCAGGTACAGGTGCGCTGCAAGTGCAGGTGTCGGGACGATGAAAATCGCGACCTGCCCTGCGTGCTAAGTAGCATCCAGCCGTCACAGCTCCTGCGGCTGACACGATATCGTGCCCGTTAGGGTAGTCAGCGGCTCATAGCCTGGTAGCGCTGACGCTGCTCACGGCTTTGGGCGGGTTGTATAGGCGGACGGGAGGTGTGTGATTTTTAGGGTTTTATTGGTAAACACGACTAGGAGTATCCCCAATGCGCAAATTCTATCTCTTACTTGGAAAGTATTTCACTTTAATCTTTGCTGTCATATTTGTCTTTACATCAACATTGGTTTACTGAATAGCATGGTATGATTCCCCGAAAAGCCCTTTATCCTTAGGAGATGAGAAATGATCACCGCTGAAATCAAGAAGGATAACCAGACTATTGGCGTTTTGACGGCCTCAGAGAAAGTTTTCAAGACCGGTTCACGTGGCTTCTTCGGGATGGGGAAGATTCAGATTGACGATAAGCGTTACCAGGTACAGGTACAGTTAGTAGAGATTGGGTCGAAGCCGAAAATTGAAGTGGCAAAATAAAAAGACCCTCGCTCTGGCGAGGGTCTTGCTTAGGCTGGGGGCAAAGGATTCGAACCTCTATTGACTGATCCAGAGTCAGTTGTCCTGCCATTGGACGAGCCCCCATTTCCAGCGGGCGGATTTTACCACGCCGGGAGGACATCCGTCTAGGGTTTTTCTTCCGACAATTTGTATCTTCCAACTCCTTGATATACTTGCCTGGGTATATCTAAAAATCATTTTCCTGAGGAGTGAGACCATGCCTGCGTTTGAACCGGGCAAGATGATCTTCTTTGCCCGTTCCCTCCATGGATGCATGTCAGTTTAGGAGCGGCGAAATGTGAGCCCTCCATATCCCCTTTGGCAACGATGTGTTTAAGCTATAGACTACCTTAACCTTTTTATCTGTGGTGAATATCATAATTACCCATTTATCCCTATTCATCTCTGGTGAAAAGGAACGGGGTCTCTTATCAGGAGGATGGCATGTCCCAATATTTTGCGTATGACTACAAAGGCGCGCCGTTCGTCCTCTTCGGGACCTGGCACCTGGTGGCGCTCCTGGTCATCGTCCTGATCAATATTGCCATGCTGGGATTACGACAGTCCTCGGAGAAGGCCCGCACCGTCATCCGTTGGAGCATGGCGATCCTGCTCTGGCTGGACGAAGCCTCCTGGCATATCTGGAATATTTACTGGGGCCATTGGACCGTGGCACAGTTGCCCCTGCACATCTGCAGCCTGTTGATCTGGCTGGCCGGTTTCATGTTAATCTTCAAGAACTACCGTATCTATGAATTCGCATATTTCATCGGGATGGGGGGAGCCATGCAAGCCCTGCTGACCCCCGATGCAGGGATTTACGGATTCCCCCATTTCCGCATCTTCCAGACCATGATCTCGCACGGCCTCCTGCTGACTTCCGCTATTTATATGACCACCGTGGAGGGCTTCCGGCCCACCTGGAAATCTTTCTGGCGAGTGGTGATTGGTTTGAATATCTATGCAGTTTTGATCTTCCCGATCAACCTGCTTCTTGGTACGGACTTTTTATACATCAACAGCAAGCCCGCCACAGCCAGCCTGCTGGATGCGCTGCCACGCTGGCCATACTATCTGATCTACATGGAATTGATTGGCCTGGCCATCTTCCTGCTCCTGTACTTGCCTTTCATCATCCGGGACTGGCGTGCGAAGACCAAAGCCAAAGCAATCTGACGAACTTTGTCCCAGCTCTTTTCGATGGGGATTTAAAGCAAATAGATAACCACACTCTGCTAATATACCCTATAATAGCAGAATGATGGCTTGCTCATTTTGAGGCCGCACCACGGTTGTAACTATTGTATGACTTTGGCGTACATCATAATAAGTCTGATTCATAAAAGGAGAATTCATATGGAAAAGAGGAATCGCACGCAACTGGTTTTGGGTCTGATACTCATCCTGGTAGCTGGCTGGCTGATCGCCACCCGCATCAACCCTGACCTGTCAAGATTCATAGCCCTATCGCCCTTTGAATGGCCCATGTGGGTGATATTCGCCGGAGCGGCCTTGCTGATTATCGGCCTGCTGGTCGGGGCACCAAGCATGGCGGTCCCAGCTTGCATTGTGGCGGGGATTGGCGGCATTTTGTACTATCAGAATGCTACCGGCAATTGGGAATCCTGGGCTTACATGTGGACGCTCATCCCCGGATTCGTCGGAATTGGCAGCATCCTGACCGGCCTCCTGGGCGAAGATACCAAACAATCAATCCGCCATGGATTGAATTCCTTGATCGTAAGTGTCCTGCTTTTTGCCATCTTCGGCACTTTCTTCCATGCCTGGACCATCTTCGGAGCTTACAGCATGTATGTACCGATTGCTTTGCTCTTCCTGGCAGGGATCTGGCTCATCGTGCGCGGCCTTCTACGCCATAAATAAAGGAGAATACCATGCATCAACGTAGTAATCTCTTCTGGGGCATCGTTCTCATCCTTTTGGCAGCCTTGCTCTTCTTCAACCAACAGGGCTGGCTGAAAGGAAATGTATTCGATTATTTCTTGCCGGCAATTGTCATCCTGTTTGGAATCTGGTTATTGATCGGCGCCTTTGGTAAAGGGCGGTCAGGCGTGAGTGGACAAAACCTTTCCATTCCCCTGGAAAGCGCCCATAGCGCCCGGATCAAACTGGATCATGGAGCTGGCCGTCTGAACATTCGAGCAGGGGCCACTTCCACCGAAGTGCTCAACGGCGTTTTCGGTGCAGAAGTGGATTATAAGTCACAGCTCCAGGCAGACCAACTCCAGGTCAAAGTACGCAACTCCCCACATTTCTGGGGCTGGTTCCCGGGCGAAAGCCTAGACTGGGATATCCGCCTCAATGGCGATGTTCCGCTGAATTTAAAAATCGACAGTGGTGCAAGCGCCTCGACCCTCGACCTGACGGATCTGAAAGTAGTTGAGCTCGACATCAACACCGGTGCAAGCAGCACGGAGGTCAGCCTGCCTGCTAGCGCTGGCAATACTCTGGTGGATATCGATTCAGGCGCCGCTTCTGTGAACATCAACGTCCCAACCGGAGTGGCAGCCCGCATCAAGATCAAGAGCGGTATCGCCTCAGTCAATGTCGACTCAAATCGCTTCCCGCGCCTGGATGGTGGTCTCTACCAATCCACAGATTTTGCGACTGCAGCCAACCGCGCTGATATTACCATCGACACAGGCGTCGGCTCGGTAGCTATTAAGTGAGGAAAGACCTATGAAACGTCTCGATTTCCGTATCTTGGTAGGCATAGCATTGATCCTGGGTGGCATTTTAATGTTGCTCGACCAGACCGGCGTACTGAAAGGCGCCACTGATTTCTTCTGGGCTGGTATTTTGGCAGTCGGCGCAGCCATCTTCCTGTTCTGGTTCTTCAGCGACCGTTCCAAATGGTGGGCTGCTATCCCCGGTTTCGCCCTGGCTGGCATGGCCGCCGCGACTCTCTTGCTCAACCAGATCGGCTGGGGTGGACTGGCCTTCCTGGGCGGGATCGGCCTGGGTTTTTGGGCCATCTATTTTTCGGGGCGTGAGCGTTGGTGGGCTATCATTCCAGGCGGTATCCTTCTCACCCTGGGTGCTACTTCGGTGATGACCGAAGCCTATGGCGTCGTGGATTCCGGCGGAGTGTTCTTTGTAGGCCTGGGGATCACCTTTGTGTTGGTAGCCTTGCTGGCAAAAATGAAATGGGCATTCATCCCGGCCGCAGTTCTGCTTCTGTTGGGCTTCTTCCTTGGCACGCCTTTTGTGGGTGTCATGCAATATATTTGGATCGGAATTCTGCTCGTTGCCGGCGTTATCCTGATCGCTTCGGCAATCCGGTCAAAGTAGAATCTCTACATACAGTCGACGGCCCCTCAGAATTTGTCCTGAGGGGCCGTCGTCTTGTCCATTAACACAGATGGTAATGCCAGCTTACCTGGAACTGCCTCTGGCGGTGGATAACGGATTTATTTTACTTCCTCGACTCGTTCAATTTCCGGGAAGAACTGTCTCACTGTTCCCTCCACCCAGCCATGCAGCGTGGCAGGAGATAGTGGGCAGCCCAGACAGGCTCCGCCCAGCCGTACTTTCAGTATCTTTCCATCAAAAGAGATATATTCGGCTGAACCGCCGTGAAAAGTCTCAATGTAGGCACTCAATTGCTCCACCAGTGCTTTCATTTGCAGCTCGGTTTTCGGGTCCGTTATTGATTCAGTCATGCTACCTCCTCAGTTCTTGGTCGGCTGGCGCATCCCGCTTGCCAGGATGGAACTTACCTGCGCCTGTTGGCTGCGCTTGCGTTCTGCGATGACTCCCGCCAGACGCTCTAGGATGATCCTTCCCAATTCCGAGTGTTTTTCACAGATCGCTCGTAGGTCTATCCCTCGCATACGCAGAACTTCGCTGTCCAGCGAACACACTGCACCAGACGTATAGGCCGGGTTGTTCATGGCTGCCGACCAACCAAAGATTCCTCCAGGCTGGACGCGTGTCACGGTCATCACTGGTCCGTCGTGTGGCTTAAAGCGGATGGTGACTTCTCCGCTGACAACAAGATAGAGATACTCGGCATAGTCATCCTGCTCGAAAATGACAGTTCCCGCCACCCACGTCTGTGGAGCGAAATAAGGCGCCAGCAATTGGATATCCGCCGTTTGCAGACCATTAAAGAAAGCCAGGTGACTATACTTTTCAAGATTCATTATTATATAGGATATTAGCGAAACCTGCTCTTCCTTCATAGTGGCAAATATCCTAAAAGGCTTGACATTCGTCCGTGTGTTTTGTCATGGAAATATCAGGTTTCGTGTATACTCTAGCCGGCAACTGTATCTTCTTAAAAATAAGGGGGGGGTGGGTGTGCGGGTGGCAGAGCCGCCCGCACACCCCCCACTTGCCCCGGTACTTTCGAGGTTCCCCAGTTTATTAAGATATTACCGGCAACTTTCACACAAGGAAATCATCTAATGAGTAACAGCCAGACTGAAATCTCCATCCAGGCTTTGCGCAACAGAGATCGCCGCGAGTTCGCCCGGTTAGTGGATGCATATTCAGGCCCACTCCACCGTTTGGCACTCAAAATGCTTGGCAACGAACCAGATGCCGATGATGTGCTACAGAATACATTCCTGAAGGGATTCCAACACATGAACGAATTTGAGGGCCGTTCAAGCCTTTCTACCTGGTTATACCGGATCGCATCCAACGAAGCTTTGATGATGCTACGAAAACGGCGTCCGGAAATCACCTTTACCGACACTGTACCGGAGGATGAAGATGACAATAATTTCGATCCAGTCCAATTCACCGATTGGTGCTGCCTGCCGGAGGAAGAATTTCTCACAACCGAATCGCAGGCTGCTCTGGACCGCGCCGTACAACACCTTCCAGAGAAGCTGCGTATCGTCTTTATCCTGCGTGATATCGAAAATCTGTCCATCCAGGAGACCAGCCAGACCCTCGGCTTGAGCGAGACAGCCGTCAAAACCCGCCTGCTACGTGCCCGTTTACGTTTGCGGGAGGAATTGAGCAGCTATTTCGGCAAACGGCTCATAAAAGGAGCAAAAGATGAGCGAAGATGATCATTCCAAATGCAAATCGTTACTAGGTTTCCTGTCCGATTACGTGGATGGTGAACTCAGTGAAGAACTATGCCGGGAAATTGAAAACCACGCTGCCGAATGTCAGAACTGTCGCGTTGTGGTCGATACTCTCCGCAAAACCGTCTCTCTCTATCATCAATCTGCCACGGAACCCACCGAAGTCTCCGGTGCGACACGCGCACACCTGTTCAAAACTCTGAACCTGGAAGATTTCCTACAACACTAGAACATGGAAGAACAGCAGAACTCCATGCAAAACCCGAAATCGCGTGCACCTCTCTTCCTCACCTTGATTGCAGCCGGGATTTTCCTGGTTGGCGCGCTGCTCACCCCGCTACTAGTGCGCAGCCAGGAAACCGCTCTCCAAAGTTCCGGGCTCATCCGACCGCCTGCAGTCATAGATCAGGCCGCTCCACAACTGACCTTGACCGACTTGAAGGGTCAGCCGGTTTCCCTGGCAAATTACCAGGGTAAAGTGGTCCTGGTCAACAACTGGGCCACTTGGTGTCCGCCTTGCAAGACCGAAATGCCCGACTTGCAGGCTTACTACCAGGCCCACAGCGCCCAAGGCTTTGTTATCATCGCCATCGAATCGGGCGACACCGCCGCTACCGTCAGCGCTTTTGTCAGGCAGCTTGGGTTGACTTTCCCAGTCTGGCTCGATCCGCAGGGTTGGGCAGCGGGAGACTTCAAGAACTTGAATTTTCCCAGTTCCTATCTGGTTGACCGGCAGGGCCGCCTGCGCATGAGTTGGACCGGGCCGATTAACCAGGCAACCCTTGAAAAATATGTCACCCCTCTTTTGGAGAAATGAGATGGATGCAAAAGTCATCTGGAAGCAAGGTTTGAGCTTTACCGGAAGCGCTGACAGCGGCTTTTCAGTGCCAGTCAGCACCAACCCGGAGCTGGGCGGTTCCGACGATGGGTTCCGTCCTTTGGAGTTGATGGCGGTCAGTCTGGCAGGTTGCACCGCCATGGATGTAGTTTCCATCCTTAAGAAAAAGCAACAGGATGTGACCGCCTTTGAAGTCAAAGTCCATGCTGACCAGGCCAACGAGAACCCGAAAGTATTCACGCAGGCGGTCATTACCTATCTTGTCACGGGACATTCTGTGGACGAGGCCGCCTTGCGGCGCTCCATAGAGCTCTCCGCGACGAAGTACTGCCCAGCCCAAGCCATGCTCGGTAAGGTGGTGCCAATGGAGTTATACTATGAGATTTTTGAAGGGGAAAGCGTGGAGGTGCGCAGGCTGGTGAAGAGAGGCACGTACGCGGTCTGATACGCAAATACTGCACCTTTTCCTTTTTACTTCTTCATTTTCCTTATTACTTCTTTGTCTTACTTCCCCGCCCGGATATGACTGGCTGCATCCGAACAGGTACAGGCGGTAACCGTTTGGTCTCCACGCGTCAGGGTTCCCTGATAAGCTGCATTACCGTCATGAGCGATCCAGCCTTCCAGGTTGAATGGAATGACACCATCGGCCGGTATCCATTCGCCATTGTATTTACGAGCAATATGAACGTGCGTCCCGGTCGCTTCTCCGCCCTCGCAGGAGGGGAAACCGAGCGGGTCGCCTTTCTTCAATATCTGCCCAACCTCGGCGCGTCCAACAGTCGCAATGTGTAAATAGAGAATATCCCAGCCGGTGCGCTCATCCCCGTCACCATCGAGATCCTCCATTACGACACCCGTCTCCGAACGGGCGACGATTCCATCTGCCATTGCCACCACCGGATTATTGGAGGGATTACAACCACTGACCGGTGGTGCCAGATCGAGCGCAGACCAGGGCGGGAGTTCTGCCGTCCCCCAGCCAGCATGAGGACCACCGGTGAGACTCCACGTCTCTCCATCCTTAAAAGGAAGACGCAGGGCGGGTTGTTGTAGGCTGACCGGAATATGCGGCAGGTCCACATTTGCAGCCCAGGGGTCACCGAACAGATTACGGTAGGTACGCGCCAGACCTTCCGGTCCGATTGCGAGTGTGTACTGGGGAATCGGCGTACTCAGGGAAAAATAATACTGGAACGCCACTGTGGCGGAGGTCTGCCAGGGATCGGGGCGTTCCAGGCTGCCATCGGGATGTTGGAGCTCGGTCAGGCTGCCGGTACGCCAATCATAGTAACCGACATTCAGCATGTTCGCCGCCCAGATAAGCTGCAAATAAAGGCCTGCATAGTTATAATCCACATAGCCAAGTGGATAATCACCCACTGGCTGGACAGGTTGGGAAAGGGCGCCGGTCTGGTAATCCAGAAGAGCCAGCAGGACTCGCGGACTGATGCTGTAGTCGAGCGCTACCATATCCACAAGTTCCGCCCCAGAGTGATTGGCATTCGCTGCATAGGCTTCGTACTCCTTCAGCCAGCCAGGATGGCTTGCAACAAATGCACCAGTATCGAAACCGATGGCAGAAGGACCATTGACAAACTGGCTATCCGGCAAAATCTGGAGGGGCGTCCCCCAGAAAGGCAAATAGTAGATTGGAATTTTCATCGGCATGCCAGCTGGCATGGTGGTGACGTCCTTGGGGATCTGCGGGTTGGCGGCTTGGATTTCGGCAATAGATGTATTGAAATGGGCCGCCAGTGCCGGCAGTGTGTCGCCGGTCTGAGCCACGTAATCCACCAGTTCGCCAGGGTTATACTTCGGGCGCGTTGGCAGCGGCGTGGCGGTCGGGCCCGCCGTAGGTGTCGGGGTAGGTGGAACGAGAGTCAAGTCCCCAGCACCCTGCGGCACACAGGCTACCAGAGAAAGAGCGAGCATTAACAGGTAAAACCGCTTGTATTGGAACACGGAAAAGGTCATTCACCCGACTGACGGATGATCTGCGACTCCTTGACGCCAGTCTGGTTGGCAATGATCGTCTGGTCACCCTTGGTGAGCGTACCCAGGTAAGGAGCACTCCCTTCATGCGCTATCCAACCGCTCAAATCAAAAGGCAAGGGACCGCCAGCAGCCACCCACTCGCCATTGTACTTCCGGGCAATGTGCAAGTTCGTTCCGGTGGCTTCGCCGCCTTCGCAGGATGGATGCCCAATGCGAGCCCCGGCATTCACCCACGTACCCGCAGGGATGCGGTCTTTGGTGGCAATGTGCTGGTAAATCACCACCCAGCCAGTCTGCTCGTAACCATCCCCATCCAGGTCAAGTACCACATAACTGCTTTCAGAACGCACGATCTGCCCGGGGGCGATGGCTATTGCCCAGGCATCGGACACGCTGCAACCTGTGACAGCCGCGGCCGGCGCAAAGTCCAGGGCGCCCCAGGCGCTTTCCGCTTCCCAGGCCGGGTGCGGACCGCCAGTGAAAGCCCACAAGGCACCAACTTCAAAGGGAAGAGTGAAAGTCGGCTGGTTCAGGTTTGCTGGAAAAAGCGGTCCGAGTTCGTCGGCGCGTTCCCATGGATCACCGAACATGCTCTTATAAAGGGATAAAAAACCAGTATCCGGGTTAATTGCTTGCAGCCAATCGGCATAGTTGAGGTGCTTGGAGAAAAAATATTGCAAGGCAACGCTGCCTGCATTCAAGCTCGGCGCGATGCGCAGGGTTGTCCCATCCGGAAAAGTCAGCGAATCTAAATTCCCGGCACGCCAGCCGTAATATCCGGTCAAGAGATCCTGAATAACCAAGCGCATTGGCTGGTACAGTGTTGGGGTAGCCGGGTTGTAAGATGGATCGACATAGCCAAACAAATGACTTTCGTCCAGACCCGATTTCGGTTGTCCCTGCACCCAGCCAGTGTAATACTGGATAAGCGCCAGCAAAAGGCGCGGACTGATGGAACTTCCCACGGAGATGATCTTTACAGCCTCCGCTCCGGAAATAGTGCCAACCGGGTTATGAAAATCTGAAAAGGTGCTCAATTTTCCCCCGGCGGAATCCACGTAAGATTCGATATCAAAACCAACCGCGCTGGGGGAATCCACCAGTTCGCTATCCGGGATGATGCGCTGAGAAGGGGTAGTGGGAGTTTGGGATGGAGGCTCAGGCAGGAACAGAAGCGTACCGGGGTTGATAAAGCCGGTGGCAGGCAGGGGCGCCGGCGATGTAATCTCCGAAGTTGGGACCCCAAAATGAATAGCAACCACGTTCAGGCTGTCACCCGATTGCGAAGTGTAGGAGATGGTGTTCGCCGGTACATCGGTGGTCACGACTGGTGTTGCCGTACTGGAGGGTACGGTGACAGTTGCAGGTTGATCCGTGGCCAGCGGTGGCAGGGGGGAAGCAGTGAGAATTGGCGATGTGGGTGTTGTTGATACAAGCTCCGGTAGAACTGTTCGGCTGTTTATGGGGCCTGTCCCGGCCTGCCCCGGTACTTTCGGGGTACTTCCGGGACCTGTCCCGGTTATTTCGGGAGTGTGCGTCAGGTACGGTTCATAATTTCCCCACAGGTCGCTGCCGCAGGCAGACAAGAGCAAAACAATGACAAGAAACAATGCGAGTGTTTTGCTCGGATGCAACGAAGTAGGTTTCATCAGCGTGAGATTATACCTTAGCTATTGGAGAGCAGAGATTAGAGGGTGGTAAGGAAACATCGCCAGCAAAACAGATTGATTTGAATACAAGGGTGGGAGATCCTGTCGCCAACGCAGAGCACTCTCTCGGGGTTAATAGTTCACCTTTGAATTTGATTGGCTGTACTGTTTCCATCAAAGTTTTGGATCACCACGCCGTTGCGCGTGAGTGTGCCAACATATTCCTCGCCCTTCCCGGCAGATATCCAGCCGCTCAGGTTGAATGGGACCGGACCCAGCGCAGACATCCACTCGCCGTTGAACTTTCGCGCCAGGTGGACGTGTATGCCAGTGGCTTCCCCTCCCTCGCAAGACGGATGCCCCACCCAGTCGCCGGCGTGCAGCATCGTGCCAGGCTGGACCCGGTCACGGCTCTCGATATGCATGTAGAGGATGACCCAGCCGGTGCCCTCGTTGCCATCCTCGTCCAGATCCAGGATCACCTCGCCGTTACCAGTACGCGTCACCAAGCCATCCGCCACTGCCGTGACCCAGGCATCGGACTCATCATCGCATTGGGTATCGCCAGGAGGGGCGAAATCCAGCGCCCCATAGGGAGTGCCGTCAAGCCAAGCCAGGTGCGGGCCCCCGGTGAAGAACCAGATCTCGCCCGTGCCAAACGGCAGGCTCAGCATAGGCTGGACCAGATGGGCTGGGACGAGCGGTTCGATCGTTAGGTCAAACGGGTAGCCAAAGAGCTTGTAGTAAGTATCAAAGAATCCGCCCGGCGATACATCCCGTAACCAGGTGGAATAATTATCCAGTTGGGCGAAGAAATTCTGCACACCGGCTGTCCCGGCGTTGATCGTTGGAGCAATCGGGACAACGGAACCATCCGCCAACACCCAACTGGTGACAGCATTTGAGCGCCAGCGGTAGTAGCCGCCGTTAAGTTGGATGGTCGCCCACTCCAACTGACGGTACAGGCCGTGATACCAGGCATCCGAGAAGCCAAAAGGCTGTTCATCCAGAGCTGGGTCTGGATTGGTCTTTGTCAGCCAGCCGGAACGATATTCTAATAGCGCCAGCAGGAGGCGCGGGTTGATCGAGGATTCCTTTGCAGCAAGTTCCACGACCTGCGCAGCGGTCAAGGTTACTCCATTTACAGCCTGAGTGTAATTCGCCAGGTGACCTGCCTTGCTGCGGATAAAGGCGTCCACATCCGTCTGGGTACTGAGTGGCCCGTATACCAGTTCGGAATCAGGGATTATTTTATCGGCTGGGCCAGTTGGCTGAGGGGATACGACCGGGATGGTCAGCGTCTGTCCCACTTCCAACGTATTCTCGTCCGTGATGTTGTTGGCCTGAGCCAGCGTCTGAACCCCGATGCTGTACTTTTGCGCTATCGCGCTGAGCATGTCTCCAGATTGGACAACATAGGTCTGCGGGCTGCGCAGTGTCCCAATCTGATAATGCGCGGCATCCGGCGTAGGCGTCAAGATGGGCGACCCCGGAATCCGCGTTGGCGGGATGCTGTAGGATAAGGTTGGGGTGCCTGAGGCCGCCATGGTCGTATCTGGCTGGCCCGAAACCCAGATGGAAACGGGAGTAATCGATAGATTGGATGGTTTGGAGGTCCCGCACGCGCTCAAACCTATATCCAGCACCGCCGCAACCATTATGCAGAGAGCAACCATCCAGAGATTTCGTGGAAACATGGCAGGATTCTACCAGTTTCTGCTACAATCATCACAACCTGAAACTTTCAGCAATTTGCTTGCCTATTCAAAATCACGATTGAACCTGAATCCTGCCTCCCCCATCTTCGGCTCTATTACCGCTACCCCTAAACCCGGCTGGAGCAATACCGACATCCTTGGGCAATTCCGCAGGTATTTTAATGTACCAATGGCTTTCAACATAGATGTTAACGCGGCGGCTTTCGGCAAGTATCACTGGCTCCCTGAAGACCGGGGGATTGATGCACAGGTCTATTTCACCAAAGGAAAGAGGAGCGACTGATGTCCAATAATACAAATGTAGTGGAACAGCATGGCTGTATTGTTTGTGGAAAAATATACAACCTTTTAGTCATATATGATCCGGATGGCAGGTTGGTTGACTGTGCAGTTACCAGTCCCGGCGGGAATCGGGTTCAGGATGCCCACCGGCCTCTGGTTGCTTGTGTTAGGCACACGCCGGCGGAGATTAAGGCTGCCCTTGCTGACCATTATCCTGGTGAGGTAAAAGAAGACCTCGAAGACGATTGAAATTATCTTTCCCTGCCAGCCACCTCAATGGAGAAACTAATGATGAATCCCAATCGAAAATTCTGGAACGGACAACAACAGTTATTGCGCCAGTTACTCGCGCATGCAGATACCCACCAAAAAGCCATTGATCTGTTTCTAAGCCAGCACGCCATGCTCCACACTGCGGAGATGTCGCATGCCGGTTTGTGGTCTTTCGAAGATGAAATTCTGGAAGGAGTAACCTTACAGCAGATGCGTCAGATTCCCCGCAACTGCGATCACTCCATAGCCTGGATACTCTGGCACATGACCCGCATCGAAGACGTAACGATGAACCTGCTGGCATCCGGAAGGCCGCAAGTTCTATTCCGGGAGGACTGGCTCAAGCGGATGAATATTACCATGCGTGATACCGGCAATGGTATGCCTATCGCCAAGATGGCGGACCTCAGCACAACGATAAACATTGAGGCGTTGCGCGCATATCGTCTGTCTGTTGGCCGCCGGACGCGCGAGATTACAAAGCTCCTCCAACCGGGACAACTGAAACAGAGAGTCGACCCAAGCCGCCTGCAACAAATAATCGCGCAGGGAGCCGTGCATGAGGCGGCCAGCGACCTGCTGGATTATTGGGGAGGACTAACGCTGGCAGGCCTCCTGTTGATGCCACCCACCCGGCATACCTTCATCCATTGGAACGAGGCATCGCGGGTGAAACAAAAACTTGGACTCTCGACAACCGTGTAATAAATACATTACCAGGAAGACACCCGTGGTCAGCACCCGGTAGCAGACGCCGGGCAGTGACCAGCTCATCCAGGTTTCACTTTTTCACCATTGGGTTATAATCCTGGCGTTCTTTGGAGAGAGATATGCCAAATCCACTTGTCGAATGTATACCTAATTTTTCTGAAGCCCGCCATCCGGAGGTGATCGAGGCCATCCTGGCCTCGATTATCTCCGTGCCAGAAATTGCCCTGCTCAACCAAAGTTCCGATAACGACCACAATCGCAGTGTAGTTACATTTGCGGGGCCGCCCATGGCAGTCGAAGAAGCCGCGTTCCGGGCCATTCGGAAAGCCGCCGAGTTAATCAACCTCGATCAACATAGCGGTTCGCACCCCCGCATAGGTGCCACGGACGTGGTACCCTTGGTGCCAATCTCCGCTGTCACCATGGAGGATTGCGTCCAGATGGCGCGCAGGCTGGGCGAACGCGTTGGCAGGGAACTGAACATCCCTGTTTACTTATATGAAGAAGCCGCCACCCGTCCTGATCGCGTCAAATTGGAGAACATCCGTCGCGGGCAATATGAAGGGCTCAAAACAGAGATCGAAACGAATCCGGAGCGGCAACCGGACTTTGGTCCAGCCCGGCTTGGACCCGCCGGAGCCACCGTTATCGGCGCACGCCAGCCACTCATCGCCTACAATGTCTACCTGAACAGTGACGATGTCAGCATTGCCAAAGCCATCGCCAAAAAGATCCGCCAGTCTTCCGGGGGGCTGCCATCCGTGAAGGCACTCGGGATGCTGGTGGAAGGAAGGGCACAGGTCTCGATGAACCTGACAAACTACCGCCAGACCTCTGTAAGGCGCGTGGTGGAGGCAATCCGCAGCGAAGCCAGGAAGCATGGTACAAAAATTCACCACTGCGAATTGGTCGGTCTGATCCCACAGGAGGCTTTGATCGATTCGGCGATTTGGTATTTGAAATTGGAAGGATTCCAACCTGAGCAAATTTTGGAATATCAATTGTCAAAAGCCACCGCGCAGTCCAAGCCTATTACCAGCAGCACCTTCCTGGATGCCCTGGCGGCTGCCACTCCCACCCCTGGCGGCGGCTCTGCGGCTGCTCAAGCTGGAGCCATGGGCGCCGCCCTGGTAGCAATGGTCGCCCGATTGACAATTGGTAAGAAGAAGTACGCCACGGTCGAAGCGCAGATGAATGAAATCCTGAACCAAGCCGAACGCCTGCGCCGGGAATTAACCGAGGCGGCGGAAGAAGATTCTGCTGCCTTTGAAGGCGTTCTGGCTGCTTTCAAACTGCCGCAAGAGTTGCCTGAGCAACAGACACAGCGCCTGGCCGCCATCGAGCAAACCAGCCTGCACGCAGCACGAGTGCCCCTGGCAGTTGCCCAGAAGGCCGTGACCGTCATGGCACTGGCCGAGCGCTGTGCAGCCTTGGGCAACCTGAATGCCATCAGCGACGCGGCTTCCGCCTTGGCCCTGGCGCATGCCGCCCTGACCTCGGCCGGGTACAACGTACGCATCAACGTCAATGGACTGAGTGAAAAGACTGCCGGCGATAGTCTCCTGATCCAATTGCAGTCTCTCGAAGAACGCGCCAGGAAGCTGGAAAAAGACGTGCATAATTCACTGACAGAACGTGGGGGCATTTTCACAACATGAAAGCCGGCATGGATCATGAACTTGACCTCTGGATTCACAGATTTGAATTGCAGCTAAGTTCTTCGGAACGGCAGTTTTTATCCGGCCTGGATAGCCCGGCAGCCATCCAGGCCTTCCTGAACACCGTCCCTTACAGTGAAGACGAATTCTATCGCTGCCCGCTGCGCCTCCTGCGTGACCGGAAAGGTCACTGCTTCGACGGTGCTCTATTCGCGGCGATGGCATTGCGACGCATCGGCTTTCCCCCGCTGATCCTGGAACTCATTCCGAATGAGCGCGACGACGATCATCTCTTGGCGCTGTTCAAAAAGAATGGCGGCTGGGGCGCTGTAGCCCAGTCGAATTTCAGTGGTCTGCGCTACCGTGAGCCAGTCTACCATAGCCTGCGCGAACTGGTCATGTCTTATTTCGAAGACCACTTCAATTCCGCCGGTGAAAGGACCCTACGCGGATACCGTGGCCCGATTCATTTGAAAACCTTCGACCACTTAGACTGGATGAATAGTGATGCGGGTCTGGAAACCATGTCCGACGGCTTGGACCGCTACCGCGTCCACTCCATCCTCTCAGATGAAATGGCTGCCAGTCTTTCCCTGGTGGATGAACGCAGTCTCAAAGCCGGGCTGATGGGAGCCAATCCAGCAGGGCTGTTCAAAGTTCCGGATTGAGCGGATGAGCAGTATCCATCGATCAACAAAGCAATTACCAGCTCCGGGACACGACATGCCGCCAACTTGTTTGCCATGAAGAACCATTACCTGGTTACACCTTGGAATAGATGACAAATTTCCACTCATGCGAAAGAAAAGGATTTCTAAAATGTTTACAGACCGAGTCAACTCCCTCCAGGCCGAAGGCGCTTACGCCGTCCTGGCACATGCCCAGGCGCTGGAAGCCCAGGGCCGAAAAATCCTTCACCTTGAAATTGGCCAGCCCGATTTCCCCACCTTCCCCAACGTCAGCCAGGCCGGTATAGAAGCAATCAAGCAAGGGCAAACGCGCTACACTTCTCCGGGCGGGATGCCGGCTCTGCGTGCAGCCATTGCTGGTTTCGTTTCCAGGCAGCTCGGCCTCAATATAGGACCGGAATGTGTCGTTGTCGGACCGGGCGCCAAACCAGGACTTTTCTTCCCCACGCTGGCCTTGGTCAATCCCGGCGATGAGGTGCTCTATCCGGATCCCGGCTTTCCCACCTATCCAGCCATGATCCGGGTGGCGGGCGGGATCCCCGTCCCAGTCCCATTGCGTGAGGAGAACCAGTTCTCCTTTGACCTGCATGCCTTCGACGCCCGCATCTCGGACAAAACCCGCCTAATCGTGTTAAATTCCCCGGCCAATCCTACCGGCGGAGTGATCCCGCTGAATGACCTCAAACACGTTGCAGAGAAGGTCCGGGAGCATGATACATGGATTATGTCCGATGAAATTTATGCCCGCCTGGTTTACGATGGGCTGCGCGTGCCAAGTATTACCGCCCTGCCCGGAATGCTCGAGCGTACCATCATCGTGGACGGTTTCTCCAAGACCTATGCCATGACCGGCTGGCGGCTGGGGTACATGGTGATGCCCGAGACGCTGGCCGAACGCGTGGAACTTCTGCTGACGCATTCCATCGGTTGTACTGCCACCTTTACCCAGATTGCCGGGGTGGAAGCGTTGACTGGTCCCCAGGAAAAAGTGGCTGAAAATGTTGCCGAGTACCAGCGCCGGCGTGACTATATCGTTTCCGGATTGAATGCTATCCCGGGAGTCAGTTGCCAGGTCCCGCAGGGTGCGTTTTACGTTTTCCCCAACGTTAAATCTTTCGGCATTTCATCAAAGGAGATTGCGAGGCGGATGATCGACGAGGCGGGTGTAGCCGTGCTAGCAGGTTCGGATTTCGGGTCCGGTGGCGAAGGCTATTTGCGGCTGTGTTATGCCACCTCATTGCAAGTCCTCCAGGAAAGCCTGGAAAAAATGGCGGCCTGGTTCAAGCTGCTTTAATTGAAAATAGGGAGATTTTCATTTTATCCGCTAATCCACGCCAATCTCTGCTAATAATTTATAAAAATATGGAGAGTATGGCCAGCACTTTCGGCCATACTCTCATAATATTCAATAATATGGAATGGGGGCTTCTCAATTTTCCGGTTTGCTCCTCACATTTATGAGCCATCTCCGTGTTAGGAGAAATCATGCTTTTGCCGTTTTCCTGACGAGCACATTTATGTACAGCCAAGAAAAGCCAAAGGCCAGCGCCAGGCCAAAGATCAGATCGGCAATATAGTGCTGCTTGATGAGCAGGGTTGAGGCCACAATCAGTGCTGTCCAGATACTTAGTACAATCCCGAGCGGTTTATTCACCTTGACCCAGTGAATGGCCAGGATGGTGGACAGAGAGGTATGCAGACTGGGAAAATCATTGAATTGATTATCCCCAGCATAGACATTCATGACCATTTTGGAGAAGGTGTCCGTTCCGGTCAATATCGGACGGATAACTTCACTCTGCAGGAAATAGTAGAAGCCATAACTGATGAACCACACTGTGATCATAGCCAGGCAAGCTGATTGGAAATACTTAGTCCTGAATAAAAGAAAGAGGATCAATGTGGCATAGATATAGGGCTGCAGGGAATTGTAAGGGATGACAAAGACCGGTACTACTGGGATCGCTGAATCGAGCAGCGTGTGCAAATTGAGCACAGCCGGACCGTGATTCAGAAGAACATAGATCTGGCTTGTAAAATAAACGCCAATCGCCAGTAGGATGCTGAAGATGGCATTCTTCCAACCAGTACAAAAAATACCCTGACCGAAAACACGCTGTAATGTTTCTTTCATGAGTTCACCTCAATCCAGTCTTCTTTCCAAATAGAACCCCTTCACGGAAAATTAGTTGTCCAAATTATACAAACATATTCGTAATTACGAGACTAAGATCGGTTCATCTTTCATCAATTTCCAAGCATTGACAAAACGCAATGCCATAGTATGATAATGACCTGCTCTGCCTAACCCATATCTTTGAGGCTTTTATGCACGAAGGTGCACTGACCGAAAACCTGTTTGACCACGTACTCATCCATGCCAGGGAAGCTAACGCCCGCCATGTCACACGTGTCAAAGTGACGATTGGGGCACTTTCGGATGTCACGGCAGAGTCTATCCAGTTTTACTGGGATAGCCTGGCTCCTGGTACGCTCGCCGAAGGAGCACTGCTGGAATTCGAAACCGCCCCGGGCTCCGCCAGGTGCAATACATGCGGCGAAGAATTTGAAATAGACGAAGTGTATGCCAGCTGTCCCAAGTGCGGTGCTTTTCCGGTAACCGTTACTGGTGGAAATGGCGTGTATCTCTCCAGCCTGGAAGTCGAAACGGATGGCGACCAGCACGAACATATTCATGAATAATTGTCGTTGCGAGGGCCGGGGCTCTTCCGGCCCGAAGCAATCCCATAGCAAAAGAAGATTGCTTCGCCGAAGAACGGCTCGCAATGACAGGCGAAACTTTAGAGGTGCCTTATGTGTCTCGGAATCCCAGCAAAAGTGATTGAATTGTATGAAACCAATGGGTTGAAAATGGCTAAAGTTGACTTCGGAGGTGTGATCAAGGAAGTCTGCATGGAATACCTGCCCGAAGCCAAACTCGGGGATTACACCATCGTGCATGTTGGATTTGGGTTGTCCATCCTGGATGAGCAGGAAGCTTTGGAAACGATGGAATTGCTCAAGCAGATAGACACTTTGGGGGACGAAGGAATGGCTGCGTGAAGTATCTCGACGAATACCGGGATGCAGACCTGACCCGGAAACTGCTCGCCAATATCCAGAAAACCGTCACCCGCCCGTGGACTCTTATGGAAGTCTGCGGCGGGCAGACACATTCCATCCTCAAATCCGGGCTGGATCAGATGCTTCCGGCTGAGATCAACCTTATCCACGGGCCTGGCTGCCCGGTCTGTGTGACACCGCTTGAGCTGGTGGACAAGGCCATCGCCCTGGCCTCCCGCCCGGATGTGATCTTCACTTCTTTTGGTGATATGCTGCGCGTACCCGGTTCGAGCTGTGACCTGTTTGCCGTGAAAGCCGCTGGTGGGGATGTCCGCATCGTCTACTCCCCGCTGGATGCTTTGATGGTTGCCCGGGACAACCCCCAGAAGACCGTCATCTTCTTCGCCATCGGCTTCGAGACGACTGCCCCGGCTAACGCCATGGCAGTTCTCCAGGCCAGGGTGCAGAACCTCTCCAATTTTGCCGTGCTGGTTTCGCACGTGACCGTCCCAGCGGCGATTGCTGCCCTGATGGATTCGCCCGAAGTGCAGGTGGATGGTTTCCTGGCCGCCGGTCATGTCTGCACAGTTATGGGTTACTGGGAGTATGAGCCACTTGCCTCGAAGTATCACATCCCCATCGTGGTGACCGGCTTCGAGCCGGTCGACATCCTCCATGGGATTCTTGCTTGTGTACAAAAATTGGAAGCGGGTACCTGCCAGGTCCGAAACGCCTATGCCCGCTCGGTAACGCGGAAAGGCAACGGACCTGCACAGGCAGTAATCCGGGAGGTTTTTGAGATGACCGACCGGGCCTGGCGCGGCATTGGTGTTATCCCCATGTCGGGTTACCGCTTGAGGAATGAGTTCGCCCTCTTCGACGCCGAGCAGCGCTTCCCAGAAGTACAATCCATTGAGACACATGAAAGCCCCCTGTGCATCAGCGGGCTGGTGCTGCAGGGACGTAAAAAGCCCAGGGAGTGCCTTGCGTTCGGACGGGAATGCACTCCGCAGACGCCGCTCGGCGCAACCATGGTCTCCTCCGAGGGCGCCTGCGCGGCATATTACCGGTACGGGCGGTATAAACCGGAGATACCCTACGGGTACGATGTGAACAAAGATGAACGAGAATAAGGAGAAATTGAATTTGCTCGGGTGGACATGCCCGCGGCCTCTCCAAAACTACCCGACCATCGTGATGGGGCACGGCGCGGGTGGGCGGATGATGGCTGACCTGATTGAACACCTGTTCGCGCCCGCTTTCAACAATGAGTGGCTAGCTCAAATGGGCGATTCCACCGTTTTTGAGCTTTCAGCTTTCAGCTTTCAGCAGTTGGCTTTCACTACCGATTCCTTTGTGGTCAGCCCGTTGTTCTTTCCCGGTGGAAACATCGGCGATCTGTCTGTCTATGGCACCGTCAATGATCTGGCCATGCGTGGAGCAAAGCCGCTCTTTCTCTCGGCGGGTTTCATCCTGGAAGAGGGCCTACCCATGGAAACACTCGGCAACGTTGTGACCGCCATGGCACAGGCCTGCAGGAAAGCCGGTGTGAAAGTTGTCACCGGTGATACAAAAGTCGTTCAGAAGGGTCACGGCGACGGCATGTATATCAACACTTCCGGCATCGGCGCCATCCCAACCGGGGTGGATATCGGCCCCGCCAACGCCCGTCCCGGCGACGCCGTTCTGGTCAGCGGGACGATCGGCGACCACGGCATTGCCATCATGTCAGTTCGTGAGGGGCTGACTTTTCAAACTGAGACCCAGTCTGACACTGCCCCGCTGAACGGGTTAGTCGAAACGATGATTGAGGCAGGAAAAATCCATTGTCTGCGGGATGCCACCCGTGGCGGGCTGGCCGCTGTGCTGAATGATCTGGCCGGTTCCTCCAAAGTAGGCATCGAATTCGACGAGCGCAAGGTGCCGCTGCGACCGGAGGTCGACGCCGCCTGCGAGATGCTCGGCCTGGACCCATTCTATGTGGCTAACGAGGGCAAATTGGTGGCAATCGTTCCGGATGAGGCTGCGGAGCAGATACTGGCCGCCATGCACCAGCATGAGTATGGCAAAGAGGCCGCTATCATTGGTAAAGTGGTGAAATCCCATCCCGGCCTGGTCACAGCCAGGACCTCCATCGGCGGGATGCGCGTGGTAGATGTTCCAGCCGGGGAATTGCTGCCGAGGATCTGCTAAAAAACATACTATCACCCTTTAACCGCCCCCGCCGTCAGGCCGCTGACAATATAACGCTGGAAAATGAACGCCAGGAGCACGGGTGGCAGAGCTGCCATGATGCCGCCTGCCATCATGCCATTGATATTAACGGCATAGCGCCCGACAAACTCGGCAATGGCCACCGGCACTGTCTTCGAAGCCAGAGTACTGGTAAAGATCAAGGCGTAGAAAAATTCATCCCAGGCCAGCAGGAATGTGAACATGGCTGTGGAGACCAACCCTGGTACCGAGATGGGCATCACCACTCGGAACAATATGCCCAGGCGTGTGCAACCATCCATGCGGGCTGCATCCTCCAATTCAATCGGGACGGATTGGAAGAAAGCCGCCATCATCCAAATGGCATACGGCAGGGCAAAGCTCAGATAGGTCACAATTAAGACAATTGGCTTGTTGATCAACCCCAAACTGGAAGCGATAATAAACAGAGGCAATATCAGGGAGACTTCCGGGATCATCCGAGTGGCAATGATTCCAAGTTGAATCGTGCGATTGAACCGGAAGGGGATCCGTACCAAAGCATAAGCCGCCAGGCTTCCGATCACAATGGAAATCACTGTCACAGCGGAGGCGATCTTGAAGGAATTTAATAATGCCACCGCAAAAGTGCGCGGCACCGATGATGTGGCCAGGTTTGGGAAGATGATTTCCAGATAATTCTTCAGGGTCGGGTGCAGCGGAATCCAATGTATGGGAATTGCATATAATTCCGCCTGCGTGGATAGGCTGGCGCTGACCAGCCAGAGAATGGGAAAGAATATGAAGAAGAAGACAGGTAAGGTCAGCATGGATAATAATAGCTTGCGGAGGATTTTATGGGAATAGGTCATTGGATTTCCTCCGGGCGGTATAAGAAACGGATGAAGATCAGCGCCATGCATATCGTGAAGAAGGAGATCAGGAACGACAGGGCTGCGCCAGTACCCTGTTTTCCCCAGGGGAAAGAGTTCAGGTATGTCAGATACGTTATCGTCAGGGTTTTGTTGGCTGGCCCGCTGTTGGTAATGATATAGACGATATCAAACACACGGAAGGCATCCACGGTACGGGCAATCAATGCCACCAGGATGGCCGGACGGAGCAAAGGAATGCGGATCTTCCAGAAACGCTGCCAGGCATTCGCGCCATCCACGGCGGCTGCCTCGTCAAGTTCCATGGGCAGGGTTGCCAGAGCCGCCTGCAATATCAGCGCCACGAACGGCAGCATGTGCCAGGCATCCGCCATGATGACCAACGGCATGGCCAGGTTCGGCAGGGTCAGCCAGGCGATATAGTGTTTAATCAATCCCAACTGCATCAGCAGGCCATTCAATGCCCCAAAATCCCCATTGTAGATCCAGCGCCACATAGCCCCGTTGACGATCGTCGGTATCGCCCAGGGAATGATCAAACTGAAGCGCAGGAACTTCCACCCCCAAGGATGAGAAGTGATCAACTGGGCAATTGCCATTCCCCCCACCATTTCCAGTCCCACCGAGACAACCGTAAAATACATCGTACGCTCGATGGTTTCCCAGAAAGTCTGATCCTGGATCATGTCTAGGTAATTGCCTAGACCCACAAAAGTTCTTACCTGGTTGATGCCGGTGGGTGCCCGGAAGAAACTTAGGATAAATGTGTAGATGATTGGCCACAAAGTCACTCCCAGGATCACCACCAGGCTTGGAATGATCAAAAACCAGGCAGTGCGGGCATCCTGTGCCCGCAAAGAGAG
>JBEKVG010000002.1:0-21247 GCA_049514195.1 Anaerolineales bacterium
TGATTTGTATCTAACCCTTCAGAACGATATGCTATGCCTTTTTAAGGTACTCGGCGTTGCCGTTCAATCATTCTGTATGAACGACAATCTTTTGTCGATCTCAATGCCATAAGACTCTAAATTAAATATGGATTGAGAGGGAAAACAAAAACCGGGCCCGTTGTGGGACCCGGCGTCATTGGAATGGGTGAATGATTAGATGGGTTTGACATTGGTGGCCTGCAGGCCCTTGGGGCCCTGCTCGACCGAGAACTCCACTTTCTGATTCTCCTCCAGGCGCTTATAACCTTCCATCTGAATGGCGGAAAAATGGACGAATACGTCCTCGCCACCCTCGCGGCCGATAAAGCCAAAGCCTTTGGTTGCATTGAACCATTTGACGGTACCGACAAAACGTTCTTCTGACATCTTTCTTTCTCCTGCTAGAATTTTTACACAGCCCCCCGCCGGGAAAACCTGCAGCCGGGCGTGCGGGCGATAGATTATCACGGATGAGGGCTTGTGTCAAGGAAAGTTTGTATACTTTTATCTGCACCTGTCCGGCCGGATGAAGGGCGGTTCTACTGCCGGATCGGTCAGGACGCCATAGCAACCTGGCCTGCGGTAGGCATTTCCCCACACTTCGTTGAGGCGGTAGGCCCGCAGATGCTCCAGGTCGAATTCGGCCAGATGGATCCCTTCGTGCACGTCCGCCTGCACCAGGCACATATCCCGTGAACCAGACTTGTCAAAGGCGATCCCGTCGAAGGCGATCGAATGTCCGTTCTCCTGCGGCATGGCATAGTTGGCCATGGCCACCCCGAGCATGTTTTCATAGGCGCGCGCCCGGAACTGTCCGATCCGGTTGTCCTCCAGCTCGCAGGCGTTTGGGGTGAGGATCAGCTCGGCGCACTTGAGCATCAGCACACGCGCACTCTCGGGAAACTCGCGATCGAAGCAGATCATGGCGCCCACCTTGACCGGTCCGCAGGCGGTATCCAGGTCACAGACAAAAAAATCCTCACCGGGCGTCAGAGCGGCCTCCTTATCCCAGCCGCAGGTGTGCACCTTGGCGTACGTCAGACAGATCTCCCCGTGCCGGTCGATCAGGGAGAGCGAGTTGCGCGGCGCGCCCGGCCATTTCTCCAGGAAGGTGAGGGCGATGGCCATGTCCAGTTCCCGCGCCAGTTCACGGAAACAGGTCACGAAATCACTATCCAAGTCGATGGCGTGGTGTCGCCAGGATTCAACTTGCCCGGGTTGGGAGGCATCCGGCAACTCGTAACCGATGTTCCACATCTCGGGGAACAGGGCGATATCCGCTCCCGCCTGCCTGGCCTGGCGGCAGAACTTCTCGCCCTTTTCCTGGTTGGCGTCCTGGTCATAGCTCTCCGAGAACAGTTGCAGCAGCGCGACCTTTAATTTGCTCATATCCAATCATTCTCCGATCATCTGCACCACCAGTTCCCGATGGCGTGGCCGGATATCGAAGTCCAGGTATATAACCTGCTGCCAGGTACCGAGCGTGAGGGTTTTCTCCACAAAGGGAATGCTCAGCGAAGGGCCAATCAGGGAGGCACGCATATGCGAGTGGCCGTTGCCGTCGTCCCAGGTAGCATTATGGGCGTAGTCCCGGTTGGAGGGAACAAGTTCCTCGAACATGCGTTTCAGGTCGGCCAACGCTCCCGACTCGAACTCGACCGTCGTCAGCCCGCTGGTGGAAGAGGGACAGAAGACCGTCAGCGTGCCATTCCTGAGCCCGGATTGCTCAACCAAGCGGAGCAACTCACGCGTGATATCCTGGATATCAGTGTTGCCGTGCGTTTTCAGGGAAATGCTTCCGGTTTTGACAGGCATTACTTCCTCCTAAAAGAACTTTACACACTCTCCTTAGTTGTTTTTCCGCGCTGGATGGATTTCTTTCCAAACTTCGCCTGCAACTCATCCAGCGTTTGCTGCAGCTTACGGGATCTTTCGCTCTGTGCACCCCACAGTTCCATCTGGTGCAGGGGTGCGCCCAGGCCGCTCACAACGACGCCGATCAGGCGCACAGCCTTGCCCTTCTCCCGGACTTTCGATAACAGGTCCAACGCAGTTGTGTAGATCTGCTCATCCTGGTCGGTTGGCCCAGGCAGGCTAAGCTGGCGCGTCAGTGTGGTGAAATCCGGCCAGCGCAGCTTGAGCTTGACCGTCGTCCCGGCCAGCCCGGCCTGGCGCAGGCGGTGGCCGACCTGCACCGAGAGCCCACGCAGAGTGTCCGCCAGGATTTTATCGTCGATTACATCGCGGGCAAAGGTAGTCTCCTGGCTGATGGACTTGACCTCATGCTCGGTCACTACAGGGCTATCATCCACGCCATGCGCACGTGAGGCCAGGTCACGCCCGTTCTCGCCAAAGCGACGCACCAGGTCCTCGACGGGATGGCGGGCGATATCGCCGATCGTTTGGATGCTCAGCCCGGCCAGCTTGGCAGCAGTCTTGGGTCCCACACCCCAGAGCATCTCCGCCGGCAACATGTCCAGGAAAGCCGCTTCTGTTCCGGGTGGGACAACCGTTACGGCATTGGGCGGCTGTCCCTTTTGGGCAGTCTTCTTGCCCACCTCGGTGGCGATCTTTGCGACCAGCTTGTTCGAGGCCACACCGACCGAGCAAGGCAGGCCTAGTTCATCATTGACGCGCTTCTGCAGGCGACGCGCAACCGTCTCAGAATCCTCCCGCAGGTCGCTGATATCCACAAAGGCCTCATCGATGGAGATTTGCTCCACCAGCGGCGAAAGGTCGCACAAGCGCTGCATGACCTTGTCGGACATCTCGCCGTAGTTGGCATGGTGGTGCGAGATGACCAGCAAGCCCGGGCAGAGCCGCAGCGCCCGGCTCATCGGCATGGCCGAACGCACACCGAAGTGACGGGCGGCGTAGGAGCAGGAGGCCACCACGCCGCGCTGCTCCGGCCGGCCGCCCACGGCGAAGGGCTTGCCGCGCAGGCTCGGGTCATTTAGCTCTTCGACAGAGCAGAAGAAGGCATCCAGGTCGAGGTGCAGGATGGTGCGGGGCATGCAAAGATTATAAACCTGTAACCAATAACTAGTAACGAGTTACGAATAACATAGAAGTATAATCAGCCCTTGAGCCGGGAAATTGATGTTTTCATAAACTGTTTTTATCTCGAGTGGTCTGACGAGATGCGACAATTCGAGAGAGAGGAAGTCACAGCATGTTTCGCAAGGTCGTAATTCCCATCGTGATCTTCTTTGCCCTGGTTTTATTTGCCTGTAGTTTTGCCAATGGAGGAACTCCGCAGGTAACCCCCTTCGGTACTCTCAACAGCTCCGTTGTGGCCATGACGACCGCCACGTTGGCTGCACCTAGCACTCCGCTGGTCTCCAGTGCCACCCCTATGCCCACAGCCACCAGTACAACCGCGCCGTTGCCCAATCCGGCCGCAAGCAATTACATTGATGACCGTAGCACACCTTCACAGGTGGTCGTCTCCCTATACAACGCCATCAATCGCAAGGAATATTTGCGCGCCTACGATTATTGGAATAATCCGGCCACCTCATTGGGCAGCTTCAGCTCCTTTGCCAACGGCTATCAGGATACCGCTTCGGTGGACCTGATATTTGGTCAGATCACGGGGGAACCCGGCATGAGCCAGGTCTATTACACCATTCCGGTCATCGTGAAGGCCACCTCCAACAATAACGTGCACACGAACTACGCAGCCTGTTATGTGGTCCACGAAGCTTCGCCGGATGTCTTCGGCGCTCCGCCCTTCGAACCTATGGGTATTGATCGCGGGTCGGCCAGACCATCCGATATTAACCTCAGCGATGTCACAACTCTGGCTACGGTCTGCAGTGGCTATCCCATCGGACCCAACCCGGTTCCCGTTTCAGGCAGCACTCTTAATATCGACAAGAACAATTTCCTTGACAACCGCAGCGGGCCAATTGAAACCGTCAGCTCCCTTCTAAATGCACTCAACCTGAAGCAATACGTGCGGGCTTACTCGTATTTCCAGGACCCCACCACATTCCCGGGTCCGTATGAACCCTATGCGGCCGGATATGCAAACACGGACAGTATTACGGCCACCTTTGGCACGGTACAGAGTGAGGGGGCGGCAGGCAGCCTGTATTACAAGGTTCCCCTGGCCGAAAAGGTGCTGACCACTTCAAGCACCACCCAGACCTTTGTGGGCTGCTACACACTGCACCTGGCACAGCCTGCCGTGCAAGGCACCCCACCCTTCCAACCCATGGGACTAATTTCTGGTAATTTCAACCAGGTGGATAATAGCGCCGATATAAATGCCATGCTGCCTACGGCCTGTAATTAGAGGTGATCCTATGTCTTCCGTCCTGATTGGCTGGCACAAATTGGTGGAAAGCTCTGCCAGGTATGCTGGGGAGGTCGCTTACCCGATTCCGGCCTATTCCGAATTCATGCCCGCCCCCCACCTGGGCCTGACTCCCTATGGGGATATCGAGCATGCCCTCTTTTCGGAGGCGGATCCTTTCGGATGGTCAATTTCCGAAATGGAGGAGGAAGTTCAAATCAAGCCGGGCCTGAAGCAGATTGCCGGGCATATCATGGGACATTTGCTCAACCTGGCTAAACACGCATCGGACAGTTACATTGGCGGGCACAATCATCAAAATCTGATTGGAAACCCCTACTGGCCACCCGAGCTTGCCTCCCGCGGGACTGGCTTGGCGCATGAACGCTATGTCTGCTTACTCCCTTTGGCACTTTCGGTGACACAGGATGACAAAGGGCGTCTGCTCTGGAGCCTTTTTGGAGGTAGCGAACCAGGCCCGGAAACCGTCTTTTGGAAGAGTTACTATTCCGCCCCAAATAAAGAACTTCCCGCCGAGCAATTCTACGAATTCTTATCCCGCTTATTCGCCGAAGCCTATGGAGAAAAGACAACCAATTTTCAGGACTTGTGGAACCTGGGATTCCGGATTCTGCCAACCGCACAGGCTCCCGCACACGCTTTGCTTCCCTCCTGGGCGAAGGTTTTTGTAATTCAAAACGACTCATCTTTTGAAGATGTTCGCTTTGTTTTAACCTTCCGTCCGTTTATGGAACTCCCGGATGAGGTAAAAAATCGATACCTGGCTGGTACACTCAACTTGCTACCTTACCCAGGAAGCCTGGTCTTCTGGGGCATGCCAACCTATGCAAACCTGCAAAAGGAGCTGCCCCTGGCAATCCAAATCCCCTTGTTACGCCTGGTGCCCCGGAATGGAGGACCAGCGGGGATCCATGTACCCCAAAGTGGCTGGATCCATGAACCCCGCCCGGGTCTTGATCCTGGTGAGATCGATAAGGAGCTATTGCTGCATGACTATACCCGCACTCACCGCTGGAATCGCCTGCAACGGTATGATGATGAATTGTCCATAAATCCGCGGGTTGAAAAGGTCGCCAAAGTCCTTTTCAGCACGGATCTGGATGTGATAGGCTTATACGACAAGCCCATGGCCAGGAATTGCCAGTTATGGACCAGAGATTTCGAACTGCTTCTGGATGGGCCGAATGCCACAAAAGAGGATTTAAAAAAAGCGGAAGCGGTGATCGTCGCGGGTGGTCTTTTTGGATACCGCTTTCTATTCCCTGCCGCCCAGGTCGGCCAGTACGAAATTTACTGGCACCGTCCGGTGGTTGCTTATCTTTCCATGACAGGTGAAATGGCCTTGCATCCGGAAGCACCTGCGGGTTATCTGACGGCATATGAAAAAGGCGCAAGGAGCCTCGAAAACCCGACGGAACTTTGGCCGCGTATCCAGAACCGCCCTGAGTACCACTCCGCCCTGTTCGATTTCCATAATCCGCATGATCATTATCATAACCAGACGCCTATCAATCTGGTCACATTGCTGGACAGCTGGCATGCATTGGAAGAACAAGCCCTTCCGGCTAGTTTTGTCCGTCATGAGTTGCGGATTTCCAAAGAATTGAGTCTGGATGAGTGGATAGCCGCCTTACCCAATTTTGCAACCGCTCCAGAACAAGGTCAATCAATGCAGAGCAGGATCCGGTCGATGTTGGCCGGAGCCAGTAATGAGCCGCAGTCTCCCATTCCAATCACCTATTCCGAGACTGCGACGCGTTCCTTTGAATTGGCCTGGTGGAATGACATTAAAACACTGGCGGAAGGAGAATATAAGAACAAGGACAATGCCGATTGCGTCCAGGATGCCACCACGCTGAGCCAGGAGTCCTGCCAGGTGCGCGATCTGGATCGCCTGGGCGATTATCTGATCGCCCGTCATAAAGACGCCATCCACCAGGCAGGAATGGATGGAAAAGCGCTCTGTGGAGAAATCCCGTTTCAATGGAAAACCGACTTCGAATTTCCGCTCTTTGGCGGATGGAAAAGTAACCAGGTGAATGATCTCCACGAGAGGGATATTCTGGTGGTGATACCCGGGAAAAAACACGACCAGGCCGTCATCCTGGCGGACCACTATGACACAGCCTACATGGAAGACCTTTACGATCGATCTCGCGGCGGGACCGGAGCACGCTCTTCGGCAGCCGGAGCGGATGATAATTACTCGGCCACCGCAACCTTGTTACAAGCTGCTCCCATCTACCTGAAGCTTGCCAAAGAGGGGCGCCTCGAGAGAGATATCTGGCTGCTTCACCTGACCGGAGAGGAGTTCCCGTCGGATTGCCTGGGAGCAAGGAATTTTTGCCAGATGCTCATCGAGAAGAAATTGTCCCTGCACCTGGATGAGGATTCAGTAGTTGATCTCAGCCCCACGCGCCTTACCGGTGTGTTTGTAATGGATATGATTGCCCACAATCGGGATCACGATCGCAACATATTTCAAATCTCGCCCGGCCGGGGCAGGCAATCCCTGCAGTTGGCAATGCAAGCGCATTTGGCGAATATGCTCTGGAACGCAAGCACCCACCAATGGAATGAAATTCCCGAAAGGAAGACTGCCTCGCCGGCCCGGCGCAGCCCCGATGGAATTCAAATTCCTCAGATGGCGCCTTATCCGGTCTTGTTCGGGGAGATCAGGACAAGGGAAGATCCACAGAGTTCACTCTATAACACGGACGGTCAGATTTTTTCAGATATGGGGATACCGGTGGTCCTGTTTATGGAAGATTATGACATCAACCGCAGTGGATACCACGATACCAAAGACAACCTGGAGAATATCGACCTGGATTATGGTGCTGCGTTCGCCGCGATTGCCATTGAAGCCTGTGCGCGTGTAGCCGCGGCTTAGGAGTCATCCACGACCAGATTTGTTCTTCCAATTTCCGACGCGGATGCCACGCTTGAAAACGTGGGCGGGAAGGGTATGTCATTGGCAAAAATGATCCGCGCTGGCCTGCCGGTCCCGGGTGGCTTCCACGTGACCACGGAGGCCTACAGGCGTTTCGTTGCCGACAACATCCTCCAGCCCCAAATTCTGAAAGCACTCCAGGCAGCCGATGCCACCCAGCCGGCCACGCTCGAAACAGCCTCCCGGCGAATCAATGAGCTCTTCGCCGCGGCGCAGATCCCAACAGATATCGCCAATGCCGTTTCAGCCGCCTATGCAGAATGGAAAGAGACTCCCATGGCAGTGCGCTCCTCCGCCACTGCAGAGGACCTGCCGGACGCCTCATTTGCAGGGCAGCAGGAGACGTACTTGAACATCCACGGCCAAGGGGCACTCCTGGAGGCAATCAAACACTGCTGGGCCTCGCTCTGGACGGGCCGAGCCATTGCTTATCGCCTCATGAATGCGATCGACCAGGCAAGCGTTGCCCTGGCGGTAGTTGTTCAGGAACTTGTCCCGGCCGACGCCGCCGGGGTCATGTTCACCGCCAACCCGTTGAACGGCCAGCGTGACGAGGTTGTTATCAACGCCGCCTGGGGGCTGGGGGAAGCGGTCGTAGGCGGGCAGGTTACACCCGACATGCTAACAGTCGACAAAGCCACGGGCCGGCTGCTCCAGCGCCTCACCGCCGAGAAGCAGGTCATGACAGTCCGGACGGAAGAGGGCACCTGTGAGCAACCCGTTCCCGGCCCCAAGGTGAATACCCCCGTCTTGAGCGACGGGCATGTGGCCGAGCTGGCGCATTTCGGCGATCAGATTGAGGCCCTCTACGAAAGGCCCATGGATATCGAGTGGGCCATGGCGGGGGAAAAGTTTGCCATCCTCCAGGCCCGCCCGATCACGGCTCTTCCTGAAGCACAAGTCGAACCGCCCACGGAATGGAAGCTTCCTGATCCAAAGGGCCAGTATATGCGCGCCAGCATCATTGAGCAGCTTCCCGAGCCGCTCACGCCCCTCTTTTCCACCCTGGGCGGCGCAATCATTGACTCTGCCACGCGCCGCTTGTTTGCCTGGATGACCGGCGCCAAAGAAATCAAGGTCAGGCTGTTCGAAACGATCAACGGTTATGGGTACATGCAGTTGAATTTCGGCCGCTGGAATACCGTGCGGGTGGCCGTGGGCCAGATGTTAAAAATGAGAGGGATCTTTAAACAGTCGGAAGCGCGCTGGCATCAGACGCACAACCATTACCTCGAGGTGATCCAGTGCTGGCAGGCAAAATCGCTGGAGGACTATACCGCCCGGGAGTTGCTCGAGGGTGTTCGCACTCTTACCGGCGAGACAATGCAAATGTATACGGTGCTGCAAACCGGGCCCATCGCCACCGCGCTGGGCAGCGAAACCATGTTCACCCAGCTCTACAACCGACTAATTAAGAAAAAGAGCGATCCGGAGGCTTCGGTCTTTGTAATGGGATTTGAATCCATGCCTATTCGGGCCGAGCTGGCCCTTTACGACCTGGCGGAGTGGGTGCGCAGTCGCGCTGGGCTAACGGCGCACCTGACCGCAACCAAGGGAGCACTATTGACAGCTGAACTGGAAAGCGCTGGAACGCCAGCCGGGGTAGATCCAGAGGCATGGGACGAGTGGCGGCGCCACTTCAAAGAGCATCTGGCAAAGTACGGGCACTTCACGTACGACCTGGATTTCTCAAAGGCGGTGGCCGCCGACGATCCCACCCCATTGCTGGAGACCTGCCGGATGTATCTGCTCGCCGAGGCTGGCAACCCCTACACCCGCCTGCAGGCCCTCGCCGGCCAGAGGGAACAGGCCACCCAGGCCATGCTGGATCGGCTGCACGGTCCGAAGCGCTGGATCTTCCGCAAGCAGTTGCAGAGCGCCCAGAAATATGCCCCTCTACGGGAAGATGGGTTGTCCGACCTGGGCTTGGGTTACCCGCTACTCAGGAAGATGCTGCACGAGCTTGGCTGCCGGCTGGTACGGTCCGGGGTATTGGAGCAGCCAGAGGACGTGTTCTGGCTGACCGAGGCGGAAGTAGAAGGGGCAGCCGGTGCGCTCGACGAGGGCCGCTCCCTGCCTTCCATGAAAGCAGCCGTCCCTGACCGCCAGGCGGTCTGGAAAGCCGCCCAGCGCCTCTCTCCACCGATGATCCTGCCGGCCGGCTCAAAATACATGGGGATGGATGTCGAGAAACTCACCAGCGGGGGCTTAAGCGAAGACGAGCATGTAATCAAGGGCTTCGGATCCAGCCAGGGCAGAGTGACCGCCTCGGCACGCGTCCTGCTCGGGCCGCAGGACTTCGACCAGATGCGCCCAGGCGATGTACTGGTGGCACCGATCACAACACCCGCCTGGACACCCCTCTTTGCCATGGCTTCTGCCATTGTCACGGATATCGGGGGTCCCTTGAGTCATAGTTCTATCGTGGCACGCGAATACGGCCTCCCGGCCGTGCTTGGCACCGGCGTGGCGACCCGTCGCATCCACAGCGGGCAGACCATCACGGTGGATGGCAACGCCGGTACTGTCACCTTTTGAACCGCCTCTGGTCTGCCAGTACGCCATCAAAGCTTGAACTCCTGGTCAAGCCCATTGTCCGAAAGGTAGAATACTTGAGAAAGGAGCCTTAATGCGGGCAAACCAATCCAGCCTGACCGCCATGGGTACCACGGCGCAGCGCGCAATCGAAATGGAAAAACCGGCCGATGAGCGCATCTGCAGCGATCCCTTCGCACGCGCATTTCTCCCCGCCTGGTTCTACGCCTTCATGAAACATCTCACCGCCACCCGTTATGCCCAGAGTCGCGCAGCCGGAGACCTCGGCTTCATCGTCGCCCGCTGCCGTTACATGGACGACATGCTTACCGAAGCGCTGGACCAGGAAATTCAGCAGCTAGTGATCCTGGGGGCCGGCTACGACTCGCGCGCCTACCGCTTTGACCGGCTGAAAGACGGCATGAAGGTCTTTGAGGTGGACCACCCCGCCACCCAGCAGGCCAAGCGGAAGAAACTGGGGCGCATCCTCGGAGCGGGCGGCCTGCCGGGCTACCTCACCTTCGTCCCAATCGATTTCACACGCCAGCCTCTCGCAAAGCGCCTGCCTGAATTTGGTTATTCTGAGCGATTGAAGACCCTGTTCATTTGGGAAGGCGTGACCATGTACCTGGACGCCTCCTCGGTGGAGGACACCCTGGCTTTCGTCGCCGGCCATTCAGCCCCCGGCAGCGCCATCGTGTTCGATTACATGTGCAAACCGCCTGCCCCACCGAATCGGGACGCAGGCATCCTTCTTCTTTCTTTTCTGAGGCGCTTCTTTGACGAAGTGCGCGGCTTTGCGATCGAGACAGGACAAATTGAGCCCTTCCTGGCCAGGTGCGGCTTTAGCCAGGTGCGCAATATTGAGGCAGCCGACCTGCTGAGGTGCTATTTCACCGGCAGGAACGCTGGCCGGAAGGTCACATCGGATTATGCGATTGCCATGGGTATGGTTGGGAAAATGAATTGCGGTGGAACCCTATGACCTGCCATCCATGGAAAAAGACCAATACCCCCAAGATCTGGTTCCGGCGTCTGCTTGTCACGCTGGGCTTGCTGATCAGCACAGCGATACTCCTGGCCCTGGCTGCCTTTATTGCCACAACTCTCTGGCCGGACATTGGAGCCTGCACAGTCGACCTGGCGCGTGAAGTGTTGGGAGACAAAATTGTCAGCGGGGTCGAGAATTTTGTGCTCAATTCAGAGGACAAACTTAAACAATTACAATACGGACTCATCAAAACAACGCCTGTCGCGCCCTGGCAGGCCAACTCTCCCGCCTCTTCTACTCCACAAAGCACTCCTACCGCTGAGACCGCCACCAGTCCAGCCATACCCATACCTATTTCCACCATTACGGCTATACCCATCCCCACCCCTACAGGCTATCTGCAGGAGAATGTGCCCCCTTTGGGGACCATCCCGGGTGAAGGCCATTGGACACCCTACCTTTGGAATGCAGCCGGGAATGTGGTCGCATATCGGACCTTTCTCGAGCCGGATACGACGAGGCCGTACGCCTCCGTCGCCGTAGTGGCCTTCAACCTGCAAGCCACCCGTTTGCATTTTGTGCCTGGCTATGAGGAACCCAAGTCGTCTGTGTTTATCAGCCGGCCCGCCCGTATTCCGGCCAGCGATATGATACCAGGCAAAATACTGGCCGCTTTTAATGGCGGTTTCAAGGCAGAGCATGGCCATTTTGGTGTAATGGTAGATGGAGTGATACTGATCCCACCTCGAGATGGGTTTGGGACGGTTGCGATGTATAACGATGGAAAAGTCGCCCTGGGTGCCTGGGGAAAGGATATTACTGCCTCTCCCCATCTGGTTGCATGGCGTCAGAACGGTCCTCTGATCATACAAGACGGGCAGATTAATCCGCACACAGCCGTGACCGACCCGCAAGTTTGGGGATACACTACCGATGGAAGTACCGCAACCGGCCGGTCAGCCCTGGGAATCAGCCCTGACGGCAAGGTTTTATATTACGCAGTTGGATTTGATTTGACTCTACCGGTACTGGCGCGGGCGGTCCAGGATGCCGGCGCCTATCAGGCCATCCAATTGGATATCAATAATTTCTACACCCACTTTGAAGCCTTTACCCTGGAAAGTAATGGCAAGTTGACAGTTGTGACGCTCCTGGATCAGATGAAGGGACCTGGTGATCATCGTTACCTGACGATCAACAAGCGTGATTTTTTCTATGTGACAGCCAAATAGGTCGCCAAAAACGAACCTGACTGCCACCTGGCACTCTACTCCCTTTGCATGCTAAACATCCTCGCCTCCTGCTCCTCCACGCAGTGCACGCGGCTGAATACTGGAAGAATTCTCCTTTCCATCCGCCGCTCGACCCCCCACCGGGCCGATTGTTTTGAATTGTTTGCATTGTTTTGCCCAAAAAGTCTCAAAAACTGTAATTAAATGCTCGTTTCCTGCTCTCCCCTCTCCAAATGAGCACTTGCATTTGGAGAGGGGGCGGGGGAAGCCCCAGATATGGGGGTGAGGCTTCTTCCAGGAATTGTTCCTAGTTGTTTTGTACTACCAGTCGCGCGGAACCCGTTTTTAGGAGGTTTCCGGCCTGGGAACGGGCGCAGTGACGCTACACCCTTACGGAAGATTGATCCGATTGAGGATCTGCTGCGCCGCCTGCACCTCTGGGGCTTCGACCCGGCTCCCGGCTACGTTGATGACGAACGGCACCGCCCTGACAGATTGCACTCCGTGTGCATCCAGTCTCACCACCACCAGGGCGGACTGGCGCGTATCCGGCAAGCCGGGCTGGTCGAATAGGGCGTTACCCAAGCTGTAGAGCACTAGTACCTTTCCCCCGGCAGTGCGGATCCAGGCGGCCGGCTGGAGCACATGTGGATGCGTCCCGACAATCAACGCCGCGCCGGCTTGCGCCATTTGCTGAGCCAGGGCTTTCTGCCGGTTAGTGGTACCGGCCTGATATTCCGCGCCCAAGTGGAGCGAGACCACCACCTCGGCCCCCTCCGCCCGGGCGGACTGGATGGCCCGGACGGCAGATTCAACGTCCATGGGAGCAGAAACATCGTCAAAAGCGAGAAAGGCTAATTTCAGACCATGGATCTCCCGGTAAAGCGCTCCCGGGCCGGGCCCAATGGTAGCGAGTCCCACCATGTTGAGAATGCGGGCGGTTTCAGACGGCCCATCCGGGCCACAGTCGAAGCGGTGATTGTTGGCCAGGGAGAGCAGGTCCAGGCCCCAAGTGGAGAACAATCCGGCGCGGCTGGCCGGGGCGCACAGGTTATAGCCAGTGCCGCTGCCTGAGGCGGGTGGAAGCTTTGCCAGCGGGCTTTCCAGGTTAGCCAGGCTCAGATCCGCCGCTTGAAGCTCGGGAGCAAGATAGGATAGCGAAGCCAGGTCCGCATCCACCCCGCGGCCGATCATCAGGTCCCCCAGCAGGGCCAGGCTGACGCTGGGGGGACCGGTCTGGCAGGCAACGAGAAGAAAGCCAATGACAACTATGAGGATAAGCCCCCACCCCTGCCCCTCCCCCAAAGCAGAGGAGGGGCGATCAGGATTGATCATGGTGCGATAAACAGCTTTGTCCAGTCAGGCTGGGCCGGGTTGGAACCGGCCTCCACCTGTGCCTGCCAGGCCTCGTCAGTCAGGCGGCCGGCGGAGGGGACGCTGAACTCGTAATACGAGTAAACCGCGCCGAGGGCGACCCGCCAGGGTGAATCAGGCAATACCACATAGATGGGAGTTGGCTGGCCTTCGGCGTCCTCAAGCACCACCAGGGTATTCAAGTCATTGCTGCCGGTGGCCACATCGGCAACCAGGGCGGCCTTCTGGTCGGACAGGTCACGCTCCATATCACCTGTGGTATCGGCGGCTTTCAGGGTGAACTGCTCGAGCGTACCACCCCAGTATTGGATATGCCAGTACTCATCATCGGTGATGGTTCCGCCGGTCAGCTCGCGCTGGCTGATGTCCTGCAGGAATGTGAGCTGAGAGACAAGGTTGTCGAGGTTGTCGCGCGTCAGGTCACTGAGCAGGTTGCGGGACTGCAGACCGGTTTCGGTCATCTGCGCCAGGGCTAGCAGGCGGGCATAGGCTTCCGGGTTTGGCTCCACATATCCATGGGGTGGCTGTTCTGGCCCGCCGCCACCCATCTCTGCCATGACCTGCTTGGCATACAGAATTGTGTCATGTTTCAGTTCGGTCCAGGAGCCCAGAGCAGTCTGCAGGTCCTTGCGTGTCCAGGCCTGGGTCTGCATGAAGGGCGGGTAGGCACTGCCCATGGGGGCGATGATCGGCTGGAAAGAATACAGCCAGGACCAGTACAGGTTCTGGGTCCAGGAATCCTTTCCGAGTGCAGCCAGCTCGCTCTTGACCTTGGTCAATTGAGTGTCGTAGTTGGCATATTTCGTTTCGCCCATGTCTTTAAGGATGTTGTAAGCTTCGTCAGAGCCCATGGCGGCAAAAAAATCCAACCCCTTGGGCAGGCCGCGCGGGTCTTCCAGGGTGCCCACATTGCGCCAGATCACCTGTCCAAAGACATACTCATCCAGGGTAAAACGCTGGCCCATGAAGCGGAAGCCCTTGGTGACTTTTTCCTTATCCTGTTCGATCCAGACCCACATCGAGTTGACCTGGGGCGGTGGGAGGGTCTTAGTGAGCTCCTGGAACTGGGCAAACAGGGCCGGGTCTGCAAATTTGCTCAAGTCGGGATCCGTTCCAAAGACCTTGTCCGAAAGGGCGCCGTATTCGATATATCCCAAATCATCTGACTTGCCAACAATGAAAACGGTCGGCTCGTAGATGTCCTGCCAGAGCGTGACGGCGGGAGTTCCATCGGAAGCGGTGGCCGTGCGCAGCGCCTGAACCAGCAGCAGGGCCCGGCGGGTTTCGAAATCATCCACTTGGCGGAAAGTCATCCGCCCGTACCACATCATGGCCTTGAAATACATTTTCAGATCTTCGCTGCGGGTGTAATGACCGCGCGGAATGTACTGGCTGTAATCTTCAATCAGCCGCATATCCTGAGCCAGGTCAGGCCGGTCCCAGATGGGAGAGAAGGTGGCGGCGCTACCAGCATTGATCAGGGTCAACTCGGCATTGACCATGTTGTTTGCTTCGGCCGGGAAGGCGTCCGAAAGCCCTAGCAATTTATCCGCGACGGCAAAAAAGGCAGTGTTGCGCAAGGCCGCGTCTTCCAGCGAAGTGCCTTTCAAGGATTGGTATTGAGCCGTGGTAGAGGCCAGCATTGCCGTTGTCAGCGACTTGAGATCGGTGATGAAGGTACCCGTCTCCAGATCGCGCAGCATCTTGTCGAAGATCAGATGGTAGACGTGGTAGACCGAGTCGGTGGTAATGAACATCGACATATCATTGTACCGACCGCTCTCGTAGATCTGGTAGAACTCGCGGTACTGTCCTGGCACTGGCGTGGTAACCACGAAGCCATTCTGGGCCAGCAGTGTGCGCTGGCTGGAGGTCAAATCGACCAAGTCAAGGTCTTTGACCTGGCTCAGGTCCACTGGAAGTGTGTAGCCGCCACCGCTGAAGGTCTTCGGCAGGCTGACAGACACCTCACTATAGGTGGCAAAGGGCGGTGGGTATATTTCCGCTGGCGGTAACGTCGGCTGGGTGGTGGCAACTTCCGTGGATTGGCTGGGAGTTGGTGCGTTTGGAACTCCGGTTGTAGGTGTGGCCGTGCCGAACAGGCTGGGCAACCCGCATAAGCAGGCCCCTTGCACCAGGGCCAGGGCCAGAAATACCCATAGAATCTTGCGGAATGTGCTTTTCATGCTTCCTCCTCATGGGACAAGAATCAGAATATGGCCAGCATTGGCCTGGACCAGGGCCAATTTGCTAAATGTGCCGTCGATACCAGAGACGACGGAGAACCCGAATCCGTTCCATTCCCAGACCTTTAATGCACGCACAGGCGCTGAGCCTTCGAAGACCCACGAAGACAGGCGGGAATCTGCGTAGCTCCCTTCGAGCGTCACCATTTCCTGGAGGCCGTCCCCATTTAAATCCGCTACGGCGAAAGATCGCACCGGTTCAGCCAGGGCGGAGCCAGCCCATACCTCGCCATATTCGCGGCCACGCCAGCCAATCAGGATGATCTGGCAGGAATTGCCTTCGTTATCATGGAAATTGGCGATGCGTCCACCGTGTGGCAACCATTGGTCCACCGGCCAAGGCCGGAACGGCCGCCAGACAAGCAGGGTTGCCTCGGGCCTGCCATCATGATTCAGATCCGTGATCTCAGCCTGAACGACCGTCCAGTTGGTGGGGCTGTGCCAGACTGGCGCTCCGTTGGAGAAAATTGTCAGGCGACCACTGGCAAGCGCCAGGCTCTCAGGCAATCCATCGCGATTGAAGTCGGCTTGCGTGGGCGGTTTGAGCGGGACGCTTCCTATGGGGAGAGAAACCGGAGTGAGGCCGGCTGCTCCCAGGGATAAGGCCCGCAGGGGGGCAGGCGAGGTTTGCAGGAGCATGCCCAACGTCAAAACAACCAGAGAAATAAGTCTTCGTACCATGTTTTCCCAAATATATTGTACAACACTGGAAAGGGAAACTCAAGAAGAATTTATCTATACGATTACCATGAAAATATGGTATACACTTTTTTCAATTTTGAGCTATCATATAGGGGCGGAACTATTTCGTGCTATTATTCGTCTATAATTTAATCGCAGACGCAGGCCATGCTTATGGGCATGTCGACAGGCGTCACCCGTCAAATAAAAGGAGGCTGAGATGTTCTTTCGACGAGTTTCAATTCCACTTGTTTTGGTCCTGACATTTATGCTCCAATTCCTGCCAGGGACGACCTTTGCCCCCCATCCGGTGGCGGCGTCGGGCTGTAATGCGGCACAGTTTGTTGCCGATGAAACCATACCGGACGGGACAAACGTGGCTCCAGGCACCACTTTCCTGAAGACATGGCGTCTGAAGAATGTTGGCAGTTGCACCTGGACGACTTCCTACTCGGCAGTGTTCGTAAGTGGCAGCCAAATGGGTGCTCCGGCGACAGTCTACCTGCCCACAAGCGTGGCTCCAGGTGCGACCGTGGATATCTCTGTCAATCTGACCGCCCCCTCCTCACCTGGGCATTATCGCGGCAACTGGAAACTGCGCAACGGTTCGGGGGGGCTGTTTGGAGTTGGCTCTTCTGGCAACTCTATTTTTTGGGTGGATATTTATGTTAATTCTTCTTCTACCTCTGGCACTACCTATGATTTTGTCACCAATTATTGCTCGGCATTGTGGGCAAGCGGAGCAGGTGGATTGACCTGTCCGGGAACAGACGGGAATGCCAGCGGCTTTGTCTTGAATGTAGCTAACCCACAACTGGAGAATGGTAGCGCTGCGACCAGTCCTGCATTGGTGGTAAACCCACAACAAGTTGCGGGAGGGTACATCAAGGCATATTATCCAGCCTACACGGTGCAGGCAGGTGACCATTTCCAAAGTATCATCAACTGTGCCTATAATGCGACCGGTTGTTACGTCAATTTCCAATTACAGTACCAAATTAATTCCGGCCCGGTGCATACCTTCTGGTCCTTTAATGAACGCTATGATGGCCTATATTACCCAGTCAACCTTGACTTGAGTTCACTGGCTGGACAAAGCGTTAATTTCATCTTGCATGTGGCAGATGTCAGCGGGCATGGCACACCATCGGGTGACCGGGCAGAATGGGTAGGACCGAGAATTACTGGCACAAGCTCAATTCCCATTCCACCGATTCCTCCCTCTCCTACCTGCAATAAGGGTGCTTTTGTATCGGATGTGACCATACCAGACGGCAGTGTGATGGCTCCTGGTCAAGCTTTCACCAAGACTTGGGAGATCAGGAATGTAGGTTCCTGCACATGGAACACTAACTATGCTCTGATATATGTCTTCGGTACTCCGATGGGAGTTGCGTCAGTAGTCAATCTGCCTTCCAGTGTGGCTTCAGGAGCAACCGCTGACTTTTCAGTTAATATGGTCGCGCCAAGCGCTGCTGGCCATTACCGCAGCTATTGGCGGTTCCGCAGTGATTCGGGGGTGCAGTTTGGTGTGGGAAGTGGGATGGTAACCTTCTTCGCGGATATTTATGTAACAGGCTCAGGTTCATCTGGTGGAACAGGCGGATCCAGTTCCATTAGCACCGTCACATTTACTTCAGACTCACCAGACCCATCCGCAGCAGGACAAAGCGTTAGCGTAGGTGTTACCGTAAGCGGTGCTGGTGGTACTCCTACTGGAACAGTTGCCATCACAGGGGCAGATACCAATTGCAATATCACCCTCTCTGGTGGAAGTGGCAGCTGCAATGTAATCTTCAATACGACAGGAAATAAAGTGTTGACTGCTCTTTACAGTGGAGATTCAAGTTATGCCAGCAGTTCTGCAACTGAGGGGCATGTGGTAGCTGCTTCCTCTTCCTTCTCTGCAACACACATTACTGCTGACACGCCTGATCCGTCCATACCCGGGCAGGTGGTGGCTGTGACTGTTGTTGTCACCGGCTCAGGGACGATCCCAACCGGAACCGTAGCCATTACCGGAGCAGATAGCAACTGTACAATCACACTCGCGGGTGGAACCGGCACTTGCAGCGTGACCTTCAATACTTCGGGTGCAAAGACACTTACTGCCTCCTACAGTGGCAATGCAAATTATGTTGGCAGTGTGGATACCGAAGCCCATACAGTAGGAACAGGATTGGCTACCTCAGCAACGACCATCACTATTGACAATCCTAATCCATCTACACCTGGTTATGTGGTCGTGGTAGGCGCCACTGTAAGTGGAGCCGGAATTCCTATACCAACGGGTACTGTGGCGATCACTGGTGCGGACAATAATTGCAACATGTTGCTTTCGAATGGAACGGGCAGTTGTTCTGTGACCTTCAACACTACTGGCTATAAGACCCTCACAGCTACTTACAGCGGCGACGGGAATTATGGTCCAAGTTCGGGGAGCGAGTACCATGTAGTGATCAAAGGTTCTACTACCACTACCATCACATCCATAACACCCGAGCCATCGATGCCTGGCCAAGCGGTTGCAATGAATGTGACCGTGCTTGGAGGAGGTGTTACTCCTACTGGAACTGTGGCGATTACCGGTGCGGATGTCAACTGTACACTAACACTTTCAGGTGGAAGCGGTGTTTGTAGTGTAGTTTCCAACACCACAGGTACTAAGCATCTTATTGCTACGTATAGCGGTGATAGCAACTACCTAACAAGTACAGTTACCAAAGACCACTCCGTTGGTATGGCTACCACAATAACTATCAACAGTGACAATCCTGATCCGTCAACGCCCGGTTTTACTGTTGATGTATACTTTACGGTAACGGGATCAGGTGATATACCTACTGGTTATGTAGACATCTCTGGCGCGGATATCGTCCCATCCCCCCATTGCTATAATTTGCAACTCTCTGACCATGGACATGGCCATTGTCAAGTTACCTTCAATACAGCTGGTGCGAAGGTCCTCACAATTACATATGAAGGCAATGGAGAATATGTGGGAAGTTCAGCTACGGAGAACCATACCGTGAACAAGGGAACTACAACAACGACAATTATGAATGTAGACCCCTCCATCTCTGATCCCTATGCATCGGTCGAGGTGGACGTTAATGTAGCTTCATCCGCTGGCGTTACACCGACAGGAAATGTAACTATTGGCCTCAGTGGTGGTCAAACCTCAACTTGCAACCTTGCCCTCGATTCAAGTGGAAATGGTATGTGTAACGTGGTCTTTAGTACTGCCGGTAGCTTCACCATTACTGCTACATATAACGGTGATGGTAACTATTCAGGAAGTTTTGGTACCACAAACCATACTGTTCATTGATCGTAAATAATCTTAATCATGAATGAAGCCTCTCGAGGTATCTCATTCTCACTCAGTCGGGCGGACAGGACAACCTTTCCGCCCGACTGCTATTAATATTTTAGCGATAAAAAAACCGGGCTACTTGCATAAATTGTAACCTGGCAGGTTAGTCAAAATGGAAGTAACACTTGCCTAATTTTCCTTATGTCCATGGGCAATGATCTTGATGGGCGTCCCGATAAAGCCATACGTTTCCCGGAATTGATTTTCCAGATAGCGCATATACGAAAAGTGGAACAGCTTCGGATCGTTAACATGCAGGACGAAAGTCGGCGGATCCCCCCTGACCTGGGAGCCATAATATATCTTCAATTGGCGTCCCGCATGGGATGGCGCAGGCTGGGCATCCTGGGCATCCCTTAAAACCCGGTTCAGCATGGCAGTGGTAATACGGGCCAGGCGCTGCTCCTGGACGCGCAAGGCCATCGGCAGCACCTGATCCACCCGCTGGCCGGTTTTGGCCGAGATGAACAACAGGGGCACGTAGTCCATGAAATTGAGTTCCTGCCGCACATGGCGGGTGTAATCCTCCATGGTATACGTGTCCTTTTCAATGGCATCCCATTTATTGACCAATACAACTGTGCTCTTCCAGGCCTCCAGGATGAAGCCGGCAATATGGGTATCCTGGGCTGTGATCCCGGCTTCAGCGTCAACGATCAGCAAGGCAACATCTGCCCGTTCGATGGCTTTGAAGGAACGCAGTACACTGTATTTCTCAACACCCTGCTCGATCTTGCCGCGCCGCCGGATTCCGGCGGTGTCTATCAACGTGACAGGTAGTCCTGCCACTTCGATCCGGGTATCCACCGCGTCGCGGGTCGTACCGGGGATGGGGCTGACGATGGCGCGTGGCCGGCCAACCAGTTTGTTGAGCAAGGAGGATTTCCCGGAATTTGGCTTGCCGACGATGGCAATCTTGACGGAATCGTCTTCCACGGCTTCTTCCTGAGCCGGGAACGAAGTCACCAGCGCATCCAGCAGATCGCCAGTCCCGGTGCCATGAATGGCTGAGACAGGATACGGGTCGCCCAGCCCCAATTCGTAGAACTCTGAGGCGGCAACACGCAACCGCTCGTTCTCACACTTATTTACCACAACAAAAATGGGTGGCCAGCGCTGGCTGCCTGCCGTTTTCTGATAACGACGCAGGATTTCAGCCACCTCCCGATCAGGTGGTGTGACCCCGGCACCGCCATCCGTAATGAATAGCACCGCATCGGCCTCATTGACAGCCATCAAAGCCTGCTCACGGATTTCCTGGATGAAATCTGCCGAACCAACCGAAAGCGGTGTCCTGCCCCCATGCGTGGGGTCAATACCACCCGTATCAATTATGGCGAAAGCCACATTATTCCACTCAGATTCGGCAACCAGGCGGTCGCGCGTAGTGCCGGGGATATCATCCACGATGGCGAGGCGTTCCCCCGCCAGGCGATTGAAGAGAGTGCTTTTCCCCACATTGGGGCGTCCAACCAGGGCAACAACAGGTTTAGGCATGCGATTCCGAATCAGACTTT
>JBEKVG010000003.1:0-22062 GCA_049514195.1 Anaerolineales bacterium
TGTACACGTAGTAAGGCATATTTTCACCTTTCACTGCCCTTCGACTGCGGGCTTCACAAAGAACGTTCAGCCCTCCGCTCAGGGCGTATTGCTGATGTATACGTAGTAAGGTATATTTTCACCTTTCGCCCTGCCTGCGCCAGCCTGTCCTGCCTGCGCCACTTGTACCTGCGCAAGTGCAGGCAGTGCCGCAGGCACAGGTGGACGGACAGTCCAAGGTACCGCAGGTACAGGTGAGCGGAGCCGGCCGTATTTTGGACGGTGCATTAAAGGGGCTTCGCCCTGCCTGCGCCACTTGTACCTGCCTGCGCCAGTACCGCAGGTACAGGTGAGCGGAGCCGTTCGTTCTTTGAACGGCGCATTAAAGGGGCTTCGCCCTGCCTGCGCCACTTGTACCTGCCTGCGCCAGTACCACAGGTACAGGTGCGCAAGTGCAGGCAGTACCGCAGGTACAGGTGAGCGGAGCCGGCCGTATTTTGGACGGCGGATTAAAGGGGCTTCGCCCTGAGCGGAGGGCTGAACGTTCTTTGTGAAGCCCGCAGTCGAAGGGCGTATTGCTCAGGCTAACTCCTTATCTGAAGCATCGCGGTCATGGACGGCCTCGTGTTCCAGTTCACCAACGGGGAGTTCCTCGCTCACTTCAGTCTCTTCGACAAAGCGGCCTTGCTGGCTCAATTGCAGGTCGTAGATCTCCCGGTACAGGCCGCCCTGCGCCAGGAGTTCGTCATGCCGGCCGCGCTGGACAATGCGCCCATCCTCCATGACCACGATCAGGTCCGCCCGGCGGACGGTGGCGAGGCGGTGGGCAATGACGAACGTGGTACGGCCCTCCATCAGCCGGTCGAGCGCTTCCTGGATAAGTTTCTCGGTCTGCGTATCTACGCTGGAGGTCGAGTCATCCAGGATGAGGATGCGTGGATCCATCAGCAGGGCGCGTGCAATGGCAATTCGCTGGCGCTGCCCGCCGGAAAGAGTCACGCCGCGTTCGCCGACCAGCGTCTCGTAGCCTTCGGCAAGCTTGACAATGAATTCATGGGCCTGAGCAGCTTGCGCGGCCGCATAGATCTGCTCGTCGGTGGCCTCGGGGCGGCCATAGCGGATGTTCTCGCGGATGCTGTCGGAGAAGAGTAGCGATGTCTGCAGCACAATGCCGACCTGCCGTCGTAGGGACACCAATTCCGCCTGGCGCACGTCCAGGCCGTCCACCAGGACGGCGCCGTCACTCACGTCGTAGAAGCGCGGAATCAGGTTGACCAGTGAAGTCTTGCCCGAGCCGGTCTGCCCGATCAGGGCAATCAGTTGGTTTGGCTCGACTGTCAGGTTAATATCGGATAGGGCATCGATCTTCTCGTCCTGGTAGCGCAGGGAAACCTGGCGAAACTCAACACGGCCGCTCAGGGTTCCGAGCACTGTGGCCCCGGCGGGTGATTGGATCTCAGGCTCATGCTCCAGGATTTCCAGCAGCCGTTGCGCCCCGGCCTCCGATTCGCCGATGGCATTTACCAGCCAGGCCAACTGCTGCACCGGTCCTGAAAGTATTAAGAAGTAGGCGTTGAAAGCCACCAGTTCGCCCACCGTCATCTTTCCCTGCAATACCTGCGGGCCGCCGACCATCAGGATCAAGATGGTTCCCACGCTGATGAGCAGAGTGCTGGTGGGCATGACCCTTGCCCATATGACCATGACTTTCATGCGTGCCTTAAAATACAAGCGGTTGATCAGGTCGAAACGGTCAATTTCGTGCGGTTCACGTGCGAAGGCACGCACCACCTGGGCACCCGACACGTTCTCCTGCAACCGGGCCGAGAGGTCGCCGAGAGTATTGTCCACATTATAAAAGAGACGGGTGATACGTATGCCAAAGTCAGTCGTCATGATCGCCATCGGAACGAGCGGCAGGAGGGCAATAACCGCCAGCCATGGGTTGCGGATGACCAGGACGGTCATCACACTGATTGAAAGCACGCCCAACTGAACGATCTGGACGAGACTATCCCCCGCAAAGGATTGGACGGCGCGCACGTCTTCAATGCAGCGGTTGATCAACTGTCCGGTGGTGGTGTGGTCATGAAAGGTGAAGGGCAGGTACTGGATGCGGTCGTACATGGCATTGCGCAGGTCGTAGCCCACGTGCGCCCCGATCCATTCGGTCAGGTAACGCTGACCCAGGTTCAAGATGGCTGTGCCCGCGCCGAGGCCGACCAGAATCAGTGCCGAACGGACCAGGAATGCGGTTGCCCCGACTTTCAAGCCTTGGTCGATCACACCCTGGATGATCTGCGGCACCACCAACGAGAGACCAGTCACACCCAACAGGAAGGTTATATTGAGCAGAACTTGCCAGAGATAAGGTTTGAGGTAGAGGCGAAGTTTGAAGAGATATTTCATGACGAATCTCTCCTCCCCGCATTCGGGGAGGGGCGGGGGTGGGGTCAGAACTACTACACCCTCACCACCCTTTCGGCTCGCAACAACGGCTCCCCGAGGCTTGCATCCATCTCCACCACGCCGGTCACCAGCAGCGGCGCGGACGAGTGGATGACCTCTTTGGCCCGGCGATAGGCATCCGGAAAGAGAACCACATCCAGCATCCCCGAGAGATCCTCCAGAGTCAGGAACATCATCGACTCGCCTTTGGCGGTACGGCTACGGTGTCCACTCTGGCGCAGGCCGGCCACCGTCACCCGCTGCCCGATCCGTCCGGCTGCCTCAATCGTGGATATCGCCCCGGCGGCCTGCAGCTTCTCCGCCACCAATTCGAGCGGATGTGCCTCCAGGCTGATTCCGAGCAACCTCTCCTGGGCGGCCATCTTCTGCTCCAGCGTCCAGTCATCTTCTCCACCTTCACTCATCTTGTTCCCAATGTGTGGGTACTCGTGCCCATTTTGTGGGTACACATACCCACTTTGTGGATAGTCGAACAGGCTGGGTTGCCCGGCCTGCCACATCGTCCCGAATCCTTTACGGGATATCGTCCCGGATTGCTTCCGGGAGCTGCCGCCTTCCAGGCTCCGCAGCAGGATCGGGATGGTTCCGAACCCTTCCAGCGCACCGACGCGCGCCAGGTCAGCAGCCTCCTGTGGGCGCGGGTCGACACGCATCAGGAAGTCTTCCAACGTCCGGTAGGGCCGGCCGCGCAGGATGCGCTCGATTGTGCGCCGGGTCAGGTCCCTGACCTGGTCCAGGCCCATGAACAGTGCCTTTTTCCCCTGTTCATCCCGAATGTAAATGAAATTGCGTCCTGAGAAATTGACATGCGGCGGGCGGACGACCAGTCCCAGCCTCCGTGCCTCCGTCAGATATACGCGCTGGCTGTAGTAGCCGCCCCAATTGGCCAGAACGGCTGCCATGAACTCACCTGGGAAGTGTGTCTTGCACCAGGCCGAGCGCCAGGATACCTGGGCATACGAGGCGGCGTGCGCCTTGGGGAAGCCATACCCGGCAAAGGCTGCCATCATCTCCCAGATCTGCTCTCCCGTTTCAGGTGCAACTCCGTTGCGGACTTGCGCCTGGGTGATGAATTTCTGCTTTAACATTTGCATCTGCTTGCCGGGGTCAAAATGGCTCATGGCCCGGCGCAGCAGGTCCGCTTCGGCCAGGCTGAAGCCGGCCAGCTCGTGGGCAATCCGCAGCACCTGCTCCTGGTATAAGATTACCCCAAATGTCTCATCCAAGAGCGGTCTCAGAGCCGGGTGCAGATGCTGAACCGGCTCCTCCCCTTTGAATCTGCGCACGAATGCCTCTTTCAGCCCTCCGGAGAGTGGTCCCGGCCGGTAGAGCGCCAGGGCAGCCATGATATCGTCCTGGCTGCGGGCGCGGATCTCCCGCAGGGTCGCTCGCATCCCCGGGCTTTCGATCTGGAAACAGCCGATCGTCCCGCCGCTCTCAACTCGATCGGAGGTTTCCGGATCATTACTTGGGGTCGACTCCAGAACTGCCAGGGGACTGGAATACTCCCCAGGGCGGCTGGCATAGATGAACTCTGCCACATCGCCCACCACGGTCAGGCCGCGGATGCCCAGCAGGTCGATCTTGACCAATCCCAGAGCCTCGACCGCCTCCAGGTCAAACTGGGTGATCGTAATCCCCTTGCTACCCGAGCGCATCACCGGCACCAGGTCGGTCAGCGCGCCGGGTGCCACCACCACGCCACCGGCATGGACGGAAAGATGGCGCGGCAGCTTGAGCAATGCTTCCGCTTCGTCGAAGATGCGCTGGTACGCTGGAGCGGTGTAGGCGCCTCGCAGCCCGGCAAAGGAGGAAGGTGGCTCCTGACCTTCTTCCCCTTCTTCCATGCGGGCCCAAAATCCATACGGCAGTTGGTTGGCCATCTCCCGGACCCTCTCCGCGACCAGGCCATGTGCCTTGGCCACATCGCCCAGGGCCGAGCGCGGCCGGAAGCGGTTGATCGTCCCGACCATTGCCACCCGCTCTGCTCCGTAGGTATCGAAAACGTGCTGGATGACATCGTCGCGCCGGCGTGAGCACAGGTCGGTGTCGATGTCGGGTGGGGTGGTGCGGGCTGGGTTGAGGAAGCGCTCAAAGAACAGGTTCAGCCGCAGGGGATCCGGGCTGGTGATGCCCAGGCAATGCGCCACCAGCGACGAAGCTGCCGATCCACGGCTGGAAAATGGCACCCCCGTCCGGCGGGCAAAGTCCAGGATCTCCTCGACGATCAGGAAGATCGGCTCATAACCCATGCGGGCGATCACCTCCAGCTCGTGATCGAGGCGCTCCCGTACCATCGGGGTGATCTGACCATACAGACGCTGTGCCCCCTCCTCGGCTTTGCGGCGCAGGAATTCCGTTGCAGTCAGGCCGGGCGGGAGCGGGACGGTCGGCATATGCGCTACCCCGAGTGGAAGGTCGAACTTACAGCGGAGGGCAATTTCCTGTGTGGCTTCCAATGCTGCCGGAAAATGGGTATAACGAGCTTCCATCTCGCTCTGGCCCATGAAATACGCCTCCGGCGGTGCGACTGCCTGAGTTGAAAGCTGGTCGAGCGGCTGGTTCAAGCGGATGGCCGCCAGGGTCCGCTGCAGGGGAGCTTGTTCGGGGGTCAGATAATAAACCGGGTGGGTGACGACTGTGTGCAAGCCGAGTTTATGTGCCTGCAGCGCCCGCGCTACGGCGGAAACAGGATCCTGTAGGGCCACATACAGCCTATCTGGGAAGATCTCCTTGAGTTTTCCAAGCTGATCCTCGGCTCCGTCACCCTGCTTGTCCCCGCCTGCCCCGGTTCTTTCGGGGTACTTTGGGGATTCCGTGCCCAGGGCGATCAGATCGCCGGAGTACGCCGCCAGCGGGTCGAGTGGGCAGGCTGCCTCGGGGACATCCCGCATTGCCAGGGCGCTGCTCAGGCGGCACAGGTTTGCCCAGCCTGCCAGGCTCATTGCCAGGAGTGAGAGCGGGCCATTAGCTCCCGCCGACGTCGTTCCGGCGGGATTACGCTCGGGTGGCACGCCTGTGCCTATGCCGGCGGCACTGGCGAAGCCGCCCGGCTCTAAATCAATTTCCAGCCCCAGCACTGGCTGCACACCGGCCGCTTGGCAGGCCTTGACGAACTCGACCGAACCGCTGAGCAGGCGGTGGTCGGTCAGGCCAAGGGCGGGCATGTCCGCCGCGGCGGCCGCCTGGGCCAATTCGGACGGCAGGGCCAGGCCCTCCTGCAGGGAATAGGCTGAGTGGGTGGTGAGATGAACGTACATACTCCCTATTCTAATGCTTTATAATGAACATTTTCACAGGAAAGCCTTTTTCGCTTATAATTGAAGCAGTTGTCTGACAATCAAATAATTACAGATCTTATTGATAATGCGATTATTCGAAGACACACCCCATTGCAGGTCAAATCCCCAGAACGACCGGTCAAATTGTTTACCTTTTAAACATGGTTTCAGTAGTTTTGTTGCCAGCGGCAGAACTCTGCTAATCAAATCCATTTACCTTGAATGGATCGATTCGATTGAATTGGGTTGTAGCCAGTAATCAGCAAGTTCCAATGATGGCAGTTTATTTCTCTGATCTTGACAAAATTTGATGCTCCTATGAACCTCTGGCAAAAATATCTTCGTCCCAAAAATGTAGAAGAAGCGCTTGAGATGTTGGCATCCGCGCCTGGTCCCGCTTGCCCCATTGCCGGGGGGACAGATCTACTCTTGGATCTCAAACAAGGCAACCGCCCGCCGGTGCATACTTTGGTGGACTTGACGACCATTCCCGAGCTGACCACCTTGGAAATTCGCAAGGATGCATTGTTTTTCGGGGCTGCAGTTCCTCTCAGTCATATTGTTGCTGCGAACCTGGTGCAGGAACATGCCCAGGCATTAATTGAGGCTGCACAACTGGTTGCCGGTCCACAGGTCCGCAACACTGCCACCCTGGGCGGCAATGTTGTCCATGCCCTCCCGGCCGCGGATGGTACTATCGCGCTGATGGTGCTCCAGGTGCAGGCTGAAATAGCTGATCTGCATGGCCGCCGGATGGTACCGGTTGCCAACCTTTTCTTGGGACCCGGAAAATCGTCGGTTAAGGCTGGCAGGGAATTGCTGGTCGGATTTTACCTACCGCTCCGCAAGCCCCATCAGGCTTCCGCCTTCCGCAGAATCATGCGAGCCCAGGGAATTGCCTTACCCATCCTGAATGCATCGGTATGGTTGGAGCGAAAAGGTGAGCTCGTCCAGGACGTGCGCATTGCCATCGGGCCTGGAGGTCCAACTCCCTGGAGGGCAACTTCCGCAGAAGATACTTTACGCGGGCATTCATATACCTCCGCAGCGTTTGAGGCTGCCCGGGAGGCCGTGTTGAAACAAGTCTCTTTCCGCACCAGCCCCTATCGTGCCAGCGCGGAATATCGCCGCCATTTGGCCGCTGGTTTATTACGTGAGTGCCTCGATACGAGCTGGGCTAGGGCAGAAATGGATTAGGGCGAATGGCGAAAGCTCCGAAGATCACCTGTACCGTCAACGGTCATAAGCATAGCCTGGCTGCGCTTTCTGGTGAGACCCTGGCCGAGTTGCTCCGAAACCGGCTTCATCTGACCGGTACCAAGATTGGCTGCGACGAAGCCGAGTGCGGTAGCTGCACTGTTCTTGTCGACGATGAACCCATCCTATCGTGTACGTATCCTGCGGAGCGTGCCGACGGAAAAAATATCCTCACCATCGAGGGTCTGGCGCATGCAGAAAGTGGAATCCTTAAGTTGCACCCTCTCCAGGAAGCATTCATTTCCTATGGAGCGGTCCAGTGCGGATTCTGCATCCCGGGCCAGATCATGACTGCCTATGCCCTGCTGCAGAAAAAACAGGACCCCTCCCGGGAAGATATTCGCATAGCCCTGAAAGATACCCTCTGCCGATGTGCCGGGTATCCTTCGATTGAGAATGCCATTCAGGCTACGGCTGTGGCCATACGAACCGGGCAGGCAGTCAAACCTCCCAAGGTAGCCGACTCAGTCAACGAATATCGCCTGATCGGACACTCCCAAATCCGGCCGGATGGTATGGCTAAAGTGACCGGGGCAGCGATGTATACGGATGATCTCAGCTTCGACGGGATGCTATTTGCCGCGGTGAAACGGAGCGGTGTGCCACATGCCATCGTACGTTCCATTGATATACACAAGGCATCCCAGATCCCCGGTGTGGTCGCAGTGCTCACGGCACAAGATATCCCCGGCGAACATAACCATGGTCTGGTCATTCCCGATTGGCCAGTCCTGGTTGGAGTTGGGGAACGTGTCCGTTACGTGGGGGATGCCATCGCCATCGTTGCCGCTGAAACACAGGCGGCCGCCACGCAAGCTGCCAATCTTGTTGAGGTTGAATTTGACTTGCAGCCGGTGATCACCGACCCGGTTAAGGCGCTGGAACCGCAAGCTCCTGCATTGTTTGAGACCGGTAACCTGCTTAAGCATATCAAGGTCCGTAAGGGGAACATGGAGCGTGGCTTTGCCGAAGCAGATGTCATTCTGGAGCACACTTTTTATACGCCCATCATGGAGCATGCGTTCCTTGAGCCGGAGTGCAGCATTGCAGTGCCCCGGCCGGATGGGCGTATGGAAATCTATGTTGGCTCGCAAATACCCTACCAGGATCGCGAACAAGTTGCGCGTGTGCTGGGTTGGCCGGAGGCGCGCGTGCGGGTGGTCGGACAAATGATGGGGGGAGGCTTCGGCGGTAAGGAGGACATCGCAGGACAGATTCATGCAGCCCTTTTGGCTGAGAGGACAATGCGCCCAGTCAAGTTGCTCTTTGACCGCCGCGAAAGCCTGCTGGTTCATCCCAAACGGCATGCCACCCAGATCCGCGTGAAAATTGGGGCGAAGAAGAATGGCCGCCTGACGGCAGTTGAGACCGAGCTCTACGGTGATACGGGTGCCTACGCCTCCCTGGGCGAGAAAGTGATGACGCGCGCCACGACCCATTCTGCTGGCCCATATGATGTACCGCATGTGCGTGCAGATTGTTATGCCATGTATACGAATAATCCTCCCGCCGGCGCGTTCCGGGGCTTCGGTGTCACCCAATCAGCCTTTGCGGTGGAAAGCATGATGGACATGCTGGCAGAAACTCTTGGCTTTGATCCAATTGAGCTGCGCCGTATGAATGCGATTAAAGTAGGCAGTCTCACCAACACCGGCCAGGAGCTGAAAGACAGCGTCGGGCTGCTGGAATGCATCGATAAAACGCAAGCCAAAATGCGCGCCATCAATGGGAAACACGCCTTGTTCACTGCCCGGAAGGTGCCTCACGCGCCAGCCCTGCGTCGGGCTTGGGGTTTTGCCGTGGCTTACAAGAACACCGGCCTGGGTGGCGGTGCGGCTGACAAGTCCTCCGCAGAGGTTGAGCTCTACCCGGATGGTTGCATCGAAGTTCGCACTTCAGCAGCCGAGTTGGGCCAGGGATTGGTCTCGGTATTGCAAATGATTGTGGCCGAGGAGTTTTCTGTCCCGCTTGCCAACGTACGCGTCCTGGTCATGGACACCGATCTGACCCCGGACGGAGGCCCGACCACCGCCTCCAGACAGACCTATGTCACAGGCAATGCTGCCCGGCTGGCTGCCAGATCACTTCTCCAGGCGATCACATCCACTCTGGCTGAAAAATACGACCAGCCTCCCGAAAAGATTCACTATAACGAGGGGTTGGCATATGTAGACGGTCATTCGATTTTTCTCGGAGATATTGCCTTGGAAATGAAATCCCAGGGACGGCTGCCCAAGGCAATCTATGAGTACTGGGCACCGGAGACCAAACCGCTCGGGCAAGGCGGGGCTATGCATTTTGCATTCTCCTTTGCCGCTCAGGCAGCCGAAGTGGAAGTTAACACATGTACCGGGGAGGTACGTGTCGTGCGTGTTATTTCCGCCAATGACGTTGGACAGATCATCAATGCCCTTTCCTTGAACGGGCAGGTGGAAGGCGGGGTCATGATGGGCCTGGGGAGTGTCTTGACCGAACATTTCATCGTCAAGGACGGATATGTGGTGACTGACCGTCTGGCGCGTTACCGCATGCCCTCGATTGTTAACACGCCGGAGATCATCCCGATCATTGTCGAACATCCAACCAAGGATGGCCCCTACGGCGCCAAAGGCGTTGGGGAAATCGTCAGCATCCCAACCGGTCCGGCCATCACCAACGCGATATATAATGCTGTGGGTGTCCGGGTAGATCGATTGCCGGTGGATCAAGAGCAAATCCTGTGGGCAATCCACAAGGCGTCAGCGGAGATACTGCATCAATAATGATTTCTGGACAGATTGGTAGAGTAAAGCAGATCCAATGAACCAAATGGTCATTTTTATCCGGTCCCGCGTGTGCTATAGAACACGTAGACCAATCAATCCCGGGAGAGAGAATTATGCCACAAGAAAAAGCTGTTGACAGGGAGCCCGCCCGGCACCGGCCAATCTTCGATTGGGGCAAAATTGCTTTTAATCTCGTATTGCCGGTGGGAGGGGTACTGGTCGCCTTGCTGATTGGCGGCATTATGCTGGTGATTTTGAAGGCGAATCCGATCGTGGCTTATTATGCCATGGTCAACGGTGCCGCGGGCAGCATCTCCGGTGTAACCCAGTCTCTGGTCAAGGCCACCCCGCTTCTGCTCGTCGGCCTAGGCATCTGCATTGCATTCCGGGCCAACGTGATCAATATCGGTGGAGAAGGCCAGATCACGCTCGGAGCGATAGTCGCCACCTGGTTTCCCTTGACGTTCAACACCTGGCCTGGCTGGCTACTGATTCCCTCCACCCTGATCCTGGGTTTTATCGCCGGAGCTGCCTGGGGCTTTGTCCCTGGCATTCTGAAGGCCCGCCTAAAAGTGAACGAAATTCTCAGCACCATCATGATGAATTCCATTGCAACCCAGTTCATGTACTTGCTCATCCGCGGTCCGCTCATGGATCCAGCCGGGGTTGCTTCCGGGACCTATCTGGCCCAGTCCGCTGCGCTTCCCAGGCAGGCCTGGCTGCCCCGGCTGGTGCCGCAGACCCTCCTGCACGCCGGCGCGATCGTCGCCGTCGTTTTAGCTGTTGCAGTGTATTTCTTCCTCTGGCGCACAACCATCGGCTATCGCATCCGGGCGGTGGGCCTGAACCCGGATGCTTCCCGCCATTCAGGGATAAATGTCCCCTTCTACCAGGCTTTCTCGCTGACCCTGGCGGGCGGGTTTTCGGGACTGGCAGGCGCAATCGAAGTCATGGGCGTCCAGCACCGGTTGCTGGATGGCATCACCGGTGGGTACGGCTTTACGGGTATCGTCGCTGCTCTGCTTGGCGGTCTGCATCCGCTCGGTGTGATCCCGGCGTCCATTCTCTTTGGCGGCTTGCTGGTTGGTGCGAACGAGATGCAGCGCTCCGTCCAGGTGCCCTCCTCCCTGATCAATGTCATTCTAGGGCTGGTTGTCCTATTCGTCTCTGGATCAGCCATCTGGTCCCGGCGCTGGGCCGCCCGACGCAAGTCGAGCGAGGCCCAGGAGGAGCAGGTTGAGCCATGAATAAACTATTCTCACTGGGCGTATTAGTCAAAATCCTAACCACCATGATCCCCTTCGCCGCCCCGTTTATCTACGCAGCGATTGGAGAGACCTTTTCGCAGACCTCCGGGGTGGTGAATCTGGGGGTGGACGGCATCATGCTGATCAGCGCGTATGCCGCCTTTTACGTGGCTTTGAATACCGGCAACCTCTGGCTGGGCCTGTTCGTGGCGGCCCTGGTGGGGCTGTTGATGGGCCTGTTGATGTCTATTATCAGTGTCACCCTCAAGGCGGAACAAGGCATCAGCGGCATCGGGTTGTATATGTTCGGGCTGGGACTGTCCAGCCTGCTGTTCAAGATCACCATCGGGACAGTGAAGACGATCAATGGCTTCCCGCCGGTCAAGATCCCCTGGTTGGGAAACATCCCGTTCATCGGGCCGATCCTTTTCCAGAACAGTGTGCCGGTGTATGGCGCGTTCCTGCTGGTGCCGATCGCCTGGTGGGTGCTGGAAAAGACCACCCTGGGCCTCAAGATCAAAGCGGTCGGGCAAAATCCGGCTGCGGCTGACTCGCTGGGGATCAGCGTGGATGGAATGCGTTATTTCAGCGTTTGCCTGGGATCCGCCCTGGCCGGCCTGGCGGGAGCATCCCTGTCGATTGCGCTGGTCAATCTTTTCCAGGACAATTTAACCGCTGGCATGGGATTCATTGCCGTTGCGCTGGTATATTTCGGTGGCTGGAGCCCGTGGGGTGTTCTGGGTGGGGCACTCCTGTTCAGCGCGGCCAACTCGTTCCAATTGTGGGTGCAGGTACTGGGGGTAAAAATCCCCAGCGACGTGGCGGTCATGCTGCCTTACCTGTTAACCATTGCCGCTTTAACCGTCTCGATCAATCGCGCCCGCCAACCCGCTGCTCTGAACAAGCCCTTCGAGAGAGGCGAGAGCTAATCCAAAAGAGAAGGAGGTGAGTAAAAGGAAAAGACATCGAAAAATCCTAAGCCAACTTGCGGCAACCGGCCGCAGCGAGCATGCCCTCTGAATAGGGCATCCGTCCCAACTTATTTCATGAGGAGAAAGAATTATGAACGCAAAAAAAATAGTTGTTGCGATTTTGTTAATCGCCATGCTGGCAACTGGATGCACGGCTGCCAAACCGACTGCAACGCAGGCCCCCGCCAAGGCGTTCCGTATCGCTGTGATCATGCCCAGCGCCACGACCGACCTGGCCTTCAGCCAGTCCATGTGGAGCGCCCTGAAGAAAATACAGGCCGACATGGGCGGTCCTACCGCTCTGGAGATTGCTTACACTGATAACCTGTTCAATGTGCCGGATGCTGCCGCGGCCATCCGGGATTATGCCAGCAAGGGCTATGACATAGTGATCGCGCATGGCTCGCAATATGGCTCCTCCGTCCAAGGTATCGCCCCGGATTTCCCCAAAACCACCTTTGCCTGGGGAACGGACGTCAACACCTTCGGAATGCCGAATGTGTATGCCTATACCGCCGCGGCGGAAGAGGGCGGCTACGTCAACGGTGTCCTGGCTGCCAAGCTAACCAAGAGCAAAGTCATTGGTGTGACTGGCCCAGTGGATGTAGGAGATGCCAAGACCTATATCGACGGCTTTGTTCAGGGTGTTGCCTCGGTTGACCCGAACATCAAAGTCAACACAACCTGGACAGGCTCCTTCTCGGATGTATCTCTGATGACCCAGGCCGCCAAGACTCAAATCGCCAACGGTGCAGATATCCTGACCGGTTCATCGCAGTCCGTGGTTGGATCGATCGGCGCAGCCAAGGATGCAGGCAATGTTCTTTGGTTCGGTACGCAAGCCGATCAGTCCTCCCTGGCTCCCTCCTTGGTCGTATCAAGCCAGGTATATGACTGGACCGGAATGCTCAAAGATATGATCGCCAAGCACAAGGCCGGCAGCCTGGGTGGAGAAACCTATACCCTGACCCTGTCGAATGGCGGGTTGAGCATGGTTTACAATCCCGGCTATAGCCTGGCTGCAGATATCAAAGCTGCCGGGGATGCCGCCATTGACGGCATTAAGAAATCCACGATCGGCGTTCAGCCGTAATTCATGTAATTAAATAAAAAGTTCCCCTCCCTTGAACAGTCTTCCGGGAAGGGGAACTTCTCAAAAGTTCTTCCGCCGGCGTATTCTCAAATCAGGTGACTTATGCCATCTTCAACCCAGACAGCACAGACCAGACGCATCCAGCGTGTTGAGATGTGCGATATCGTCAAACGCTTCCCAGGTGTCTTGGCCAACTCCAAAGTCTGCTTCGATGTCAATGCCGGTGAAGTACATGCTTTGCTCGGCGAAAATGGTGCCGGGAAGAGCACATTGATGCGCCAGCTTTATGGACTCTATCAGCCCGATGAAGGCACAATCGCGATCGATGGCAAACTACAATCCTTTCATTCGCCTGCCGATGCGATTCGCGCTGGGATTGGGATGATTCACCAGCATTTCATGCTTGTGCCGACCCTGACTGTGGTGCAAAACGTGGCCTTGGGCTTGCGTTCGTCGCGCGAACCTCTGCTCGACTTGGAAAAAGTCACTGCCCGCATTGAGGCACTGTCGGAGGCATACGGGATAAATGTCGACCCGCAGGCGTACATCTGGCAGCTCTCGGTTGGGGAGCAGCAGCGCGTGGAGATCATGAAAGCACTCTACCGGGGCGCCAGCGTGATCATCCTGGACGAACCAACAGCTGTGCTTATTCCCCAGGAAGTCAACGACCTGTTCGTGACCCTGCGCCGGATGGTGAAAGAAGGTCACGCCCTGGTCTTCATTTCCCATAAACTGCACGAGGTGATGGCCATCAGCGACCGGGTGACTGTCCTACGGGACGGAAAGGTGATTGGAACACGCATAACAACCAATGTCACTCGTAAGGAGCTGGTCAAGATGATGGTCGGGCGCGAACTTAAGGAGATCGAGCCAAGACCTCTTAAGCCCGGGCCGGTCAGCCTCGCCATCCAACAACTCCATGCTATGGGTGACCGGGGCAGCGAGGCGCTGCGTGGGGTTGATCTCGAAATTCATGCTGGTGAAATCGTCGGATTGGCAGGTGTGTCGGGCAACGGGCAGCGCGAGCTGGCCGAGTGTCTGGCCGGTATTCGCAAGGTGAGCGGCGGGAAAATCATCCTCGGCAATAAGGAGATCACCTCCGCCACTGTCAATCAACGGGTGGAAGCCGGACTGGCATTCATTCCCGAAGAGCGCATGCGTGATGGCGCCATCCGCGAGTTCTCGGTGGAGGAGAATATCTACTTGCACGACCATGCTTTTCCCCCTTACACGCACGGTATCTTCCTGGATTTTAACCACATGGCTGCCCATGCCAGGGATCTAGTCAGAGAGTTTACGGTCAAGACGCCCAGCCTGGACACACCGCTGAAGAACCTCTCGGGTGGCAATATTCAGAAGTTGATCATAGCCCGTGAGCTGTCGCGCCATCCTGAGGTGCTTATCGCTGCCCAGCCCACACGCGGTGTTGATATCGGCGCCACTGAGTACATCCACCAGCGCCTGCTGGCGCAGCGTGAAGCCGGGACCGCCATCCTGTTGATCTCGGAAGACCTGGACGAGACCCGTGCCCTTTCCGATCGTATTGCGGTGATGTACGAGGGTCAACTGATTGGCGTCGTCGGGCGCGACCAGGCTTCTGTGGAGCAGATTGGTATGATGATGGCCGGCATCTCCTTAAGCGAAGCCATGCAAGCATAGATCTGACTTCATACCTCCTATTCTGGCAGACCCTGCAATGTCCGTAAAGCCGCCCTCTCAGCAGGCATGAAAAGGCCCGCGATTGGGCGGGCTTGTAAGACATCCATGAATTCGGATAAGACGAAGCGGGCAGGTGAACCTACGTATCTACCGGTGTATTTTTCAAATCATCCAACACCTCTGGCATCCGGACATCCTGAGCGGGCAATGAGTTCTCGCAAATTTGATAGGAGGACTTATCCGTTTCATTACATTGATACCCCTTGGTATATTTCCGGTGATAGTAATAGCCCGAATAATGGTAATAACGCGGCTGATTGATCTTCACATCGTTCAATACCACTCCGATTACATTCGCTTTCACCTGTTGCATTTGTCCGAAAGCGTTCTTTAGAGCCGCCCGTTTTGTCAGCGAGGGTTTTACCACCAGGATCACTCCATCCACGAGGGGGGCCAACACCAATGCATCCGTCACCGTCAGCAGTGGGGGGGCATCCAGAATGGTCATATCAGAATGGTTTGAAAGTTGCTTCAATATTTGAATCATCTTTTCCGACCCCAGTAATTCAGCCGGGTTTGGAGGCACATTTCCGGATGTGAGTACCTGGAGGCCGGTAACTTTGCTTTGCTTCAAGGAACCATTGAAACGATCCTCGGGATGGATAAATTGGTCCGACAGGCCAGCCCGGTTGCTCATCTGGAATACCTTGTGGATACGCGGGCGACGCATGTCTGCATCCACCACGACGACCTTGCGACCACCTTGAGCGATGACGTTGGCCAGGTTCGCTGCCACCGTGGTTTTTCCATCCTCAGGAGAAGGGCTGGTGATCAGGATGGTGGGCGAAGAGCGATCGAAGCTGGCATAGTTCAGGTTAGTTCGCAAGGAACGAAAAGCCTCCGTAATGGGAGAACGCGGTTGTTGGAATGTAATCAATGAATTTTCGGCATGTGCATGGCTGATGATTGTCCCCAAAACCGGCACACCCCATCTCCGGGTGATCTCCTCCGGGTTCCGGATGGTGTTATCAAGCAAATCAATCAGGAGTACGGCCCCTAAAGCTAGCAGCAGACCTAACAAGGTTGCCAGGATGGTGTTCTTAATGGGTGTGGGTTTCACCGGCGTGTCCGGCGTTACAGGAGGTTGCCTCAAGATTATTCCAGAGGAGGATTGCGCTTCTGCCAGTAAGACATTCTGGTAGCTCTGTAGAACATACGAATACGATTGACGATATCCAGTCAGAGCTGTTTGAAGTTGATTTTGTCTATTTTGATCCCCGGCGCTGAGCGTATCCAACTGACTGGTCGTACCCTGAATTAGCTTGTCCAGATTGGCCAACTGTTCTTCAAGACCTTTTTTAGAACCAGCATAACGGGCCTCATTATCTGCCTGAAGTTGGTCAGAAAATACCTGGACCAAGGTACTGGCAAGCAATGCCACGCGCATCCGGTCCGTGTCCTGGATGGTCACTGTCATCAGTTGAGTATTCTGGATGGGTTCTACATCCACGGAGGCAGTATCTGGAAAAGCGGCAAGCTTCAGACGTTTGGCCACTTCATCGAGCAACGGGGTTGTGATCATTTCCCGGGCATATGTGGATGCCAATTGCTGGCTGGTTGTAAGTTCACTATAGGTAAGGGTCTGGGAGTCCGGTGCGGAGTCGACCAGCACCAACGCGGTAGCCTGGTATACCGGCGTCTGGTGCCTGGCTACCCAGTACGCAACTCCGCCAGCCAGGAGGGCGCTTAAAATCAACAACCAGGCCCACTTCCATAACAGGGTGGCATATTCGCTGACTTTTTCGGCGGTTGTTCGAGGTTCATTATTACTATCCATTTATTTCTATCCTTGAATTCTTATGAATTTGCTATTCAGGTAGAACCTATATACATTAATAGGCTCCACGGCGGCGTAATACCACCCAAATTGTACGGACGATAATGTAAATATCCAGCCAGATGGACCAGTTGCGGATGTAATATTCATCCAGGCGGACCCGCTCTGCAAAAGTAGCCTCATTCCGACTGGTGACCTGCCACATACCGGACATACCCGGACTAACTCGATAATAAAGATTGAGACCTTCACCATAAAAGCGGAATTGATTGGAGAAAAACGGACGTGGCCCAACCAGGCTCATTTCGCCGCGCATAACATTGATTAATTGTGGCAGTTCATCCAGACTCCATTTGCGTATTAGCTTGCCAACCCGGGTCAGTCGTGGATCGTTTCTTAGCTTTTGCTTAGCATCCCACTCATTCTTGAGTTGCGGATCATCTGACAAACAATCTTGAAGTTTATGATCTGCATCCGGGATCATCGTGCGAAACTTCCACATGATAAACTCACGACCATTCCGACCGATCCGACATTGCTTGAAGAGAACTCCACCTTTCCCTTCCAACTTGATCGCAATAGAGACCATCAAGAGAAGAGGCGAAACCAATATGAACAACATATGCGCCAATGTCACATCTAACAATCTTTTCAAGCTGCGTTGCCAGAAGTTCAGCAAGTTTTGTCGAACTTCCAAACTCAAAATCCCCTCCATATCGTGGGTAACAACTCCCAGGCTGCCCGCCGACCCCAAAGAAGAGATCAGAATGACTCGCCGAAATTTGAACTGCTCATTATTAATCACCAACTTTCTTAATTCTTCGGATACTTCCGGTGTAACCAATAATGCCATACTGATGCCCCTGTCTTTTAATAACTGCAATTCTGCCCGACTTGGAGGAAGCCCTCCTTGAAGTGCCATCACTGGACGCATGCCGAGGTGATTGTTGTTCAACAGGTACTTGATAATTTGTTCAGTATTAGGTCCCTCGCCGATGATAACGATCGGCTCTCCCCAAAAAGAGCTGCATATGGTCCGAAGAACCCAGCGATCCACCTGGATCAGGAGTAGTGACAAAAGCCAGGCAACGGTCAGAACCAGGCGCGAGTAAATTTCGATTGTATGGAGCCAGTATGTGACCGCCAACAACATCAAAAAGATCAGGCTGGTTGTCGTGGTTATCAGGCGCAATTCCTCCACCGGGTTCATGCCGATAGCTGGGTACAGGCCGCGCGAGATAAAGGCCAGGACCAATAACGCCAAAGCCGGCCAAAGGGAAAAGAAATTGTGTATTGGGGCCAACCCCAATAATATTTTGTGCAAGAGTAGGGCCAGACTAAAAGCCAACACAAAACTCATTACGTCTGTCAAGATCAGGATAGCTGTCATGCATGAACGAGCATGCCGTTTTAGCCAATTCGGTTGACCAGGGGTGTTATTAATGTCCATAGTTTTTTGTCTGCCCTCCAATTTGATTAGTTGAATCTTTAATGTTTATGGTGTTGATTGTAGTTATCCCAGACCGAACTTTTCTACAGCGAAGATTTTATCCACGAGGAGTAATGATTGTGTCGCTGCATAGATCTTTCCCGGACCCTAAGAGGGAGCTGTATAGCGCCTCATATTCACTTGTTATTCTTTCCAATCAAAACAGGAGCGGACATACATGCTTGCCCGATTTCTATAATCTATTACAAGTTCACTTTCATTAATCAGCCGTTTTAGTGTTGATTCCAAATCGTCCACATCCCCGCGATTGAATGTAAACCCGGAATCTCCAATGGCTTCCATGTTTTCTTCAATGTTACTTACCAAGACACAATTTCCATAGTTCATAGCTTCAAGTAATCCCGTTGATAATCCTTCAATCTCGGATGGTAAAACGTAAAGATAGGCGTTGCTGAGAAATTCCTGTAACAATGATCCGTGTACAAAACCCGGGAAAATTATTTGCTCATTGGCGTGCGATTTAAGTTTTGCAGCATAGGGATCATTAAATGTGCCATCACCGGCTATGACAAGTTTCTTATTGGTTTTGATCCGTTTATAGGCTTCTATCAGGTAGTGGGCACCTTTTTCGGGTACAAGGCGGGCTGCAAAGAATATAAAATCATTCCCTTTCAAGCCATAAGAATGAATCAGGTCAGGCGAACGGCGTTCAATTGAAGCAATACCATTTGGAATATAGATTACTTTGCGCCGGGTCAGATTCTGATAATAATTTGTCAATTTTCGACTGACCGCCGTCACCGCATTGGGAAAATGCACTGTGGAATAATCGGTCAGATGCAGATAAAGCTTGGCCAAACGACCCCATTTGGAGCGCTGCCAGTCAAGCCCATGACTCTGTACAACGGTTTTTATTCCCCGCAATCTTGGTAGGAAAGCAAAAATGGAATTGCCGGTAGAATGGATATGGGCTATATCGGCATCTGAAGCAAGAACAGCTAGGCTAGAAAGAAAACCATGTGTAATAGCATCGAAATTCTTGGTAGGGATGGATGGCAAATGCACCAACCGCATACCCTTATATGCTTTTGATGTGAACCAGGTGTAATGAGGGCGAACATAGACTGTCACAACGTGGCCGCGGGCCACTAGGCGGCTCCCGATCTGCTCAGCCACGTTTTCCGCACCTGCCGGCACCGGCATCCCCTTGATGCCAAACATGGCGATCTTCATCGATCAACATTATCCTTCCGGTTCAACAATTGAAGAAATCCCCAAATTGATCATAATGTCCGTTTTGCTCGCTATGGAGAACACGGCGGACCGCGTTTGCATGAAGGTAAGATACTCTTCTTACTCCTGAGGGATGATCCCATGCATTGGAAAAGTTAACATATTTTTCAAATGGGATGGACATGCCTATTAGGACTCTCAGCCTGTTTACCATTACCCACCAGAGAGGCTTGAACTTAGGCAGGCGGGTAAGAATGGGATCCCGTATGGCAGTGCGCGCAGAACCGACCATCCAGCAATTTTGCATGCAGGCCGCTACCCCGTGACGGATTTTTTCAGCCAGTTCCCCATGATAGATCTCTGGCCAGCCCTGGGTTTTTAGATTGCCAATTAGCAAATCAGAACGCACATTGCATGCATAGACATCACTCCACGGATCCACAAAGGCAAAGTCAGTCGCGGCGGTGCAAGGGATCAATCGGTCATTGCCGAGAATTTTTCCCATTAGTCCCAAATTGAGATAAGCACGGAACCAATTTTTAATAGAACCTGTCTTAAGCATTGATACGATTAAATCTTCGATACCTCGTGCCACGCGTTGCCGGTCATATGGATAGTTATCATTCTTGTGAAACTGGAATCCATTATGAAGGGTAGAGGTGGCCAGTTCCACTCCCAATTCCCGGGTGATTTCATAAAGGTAAGGCAGGTCTTGTATATTATTGTCCTGGATAGTTATCGCGAAACCCAGGTCACAACCACCAAGCTCCTTCAAGCGTCGCAAGCCATTCAGCTTGGTTTGAAAGCCATTCACTTCACCACGAATGGCATCGTTGACCTGACGGGAACCATCCAAACTAAAGCGCACCTTGATGTCAGGATATTTTTTGATAATGGTTTCCAATCGTTGCGGATCCATTCCGTTGGAACTGATTTCCAGTTTGTGCGCCTTGGGGTGGAGGACATCCACCATCTCGGCAAGATCATTTCGCAAGGTGGGCTCACCACCGGTGATGTTGAGATTGTCAATTCCGCCGGGGATTTTTTCGAGCACATCCAGGGTTATATCCTCAGTCGGATGCGTGGGATGCATCCAGATATTACAGGTGGAACAACGCGAATTGCAGCGGTAGGTGCAGATAACGGTAAGATCCATTACATAATATTCCTATATGCGTGGTGATCTTTGCTAAAAATTGCGATTAAGGATACGGGGATAAAAAGAAAAAATTGTCGTTCAATCTTCCAACAGCCACAAATTGGATTCTTTTGAAGTAAGCTAGCAAGTGTTTTCCTGGAAAATATAACTGCTAGATTTTGCTCTGAGGACCAATAATATTCCCCGAGTTTTCGGTACAGCTGTCGCCAAATTGGGAGCCAATGCAGAAAGAAGATGCGGCTATGGATTTCTATCGGACTCAACCGGTCTGGTACTGCAAGCACGACCTCATGGCAGGCGGCGCGTGAAATTTCTTCTACAAAATGCAATTGCTTTGATACGGAAATATGTTCAAGAACAGCATTGGAAAAAGCGACTGCCAGGGCATCATTTTTAAATGGCAGTGCGCAGCCATCTGCCTGCACGCAAAGCACTCGAGGATATTTCTTGCGAAATTCGCGCATGTCATCAAGCCCAACTGCAACGTACCCTATCTTTGCCTCTCGCAAGGATTTGGAGCATCTGGAAATAAAATCATTGAACGGGATTTTCACTTTAACGTATCCTGGTAAATGGCTTGCAGGCGTTGATAGTGACCCTGCGAATAATGCTGTTCCTTTGCATACTGGAAAGCCGCCTCGCCTAGTTGACGCGCGTCCAAGGGATGTTTAACCATCCAATTCATGGTCAGCGCGAGTGATTCAGGGTTACCCAACGGTATAAGCCGGCCGCGCTCATTTTCACCAATTAGTTCACGCATGCCACCCAAGTTTGTGGTTATTACCGGTTTACCAAATGCAAAGGCCTCTAGGATGCTGAAAGGTTGGTTCTCATACCACAGGGAAGGCACAATAACCGCGCGGGCGTGGTGCTTCAAACTGGACAGCTCTTGCCCAGCCATAAAGCCAACATACTTTGCATTTGGCGGCAAGAGGGATGGCAACTGGCTGAGCAGAGGTTCCTCTGCACGCCCGGCTAAAACGACTTGTACTTCGGGAGCCATGCGCGCCGCAGCGATCAACATGTGAATCCCTTTCAATGGCTCCAATTTTCCAATGAAGAGGATATAGCCATTGTCCTCCTTTGATCGAGAAAATGCATCCTCCGGTAAGAACAAAGGAAGATGGATCACTTTGCAGGCATCAAAACCACACTCAAGTAATTTTGTGCGCAGAAAGGCGGATGGGGAAAAGAAAAGATTAACCTTCTCGCGAATCCCTATCCATTGATGGGCATAGGCTTCCATGCTCGCCATCGCGCTGGCAAGCAAAGAATTTTTTTTACAACGTTTTTGGGCAGCTCGCCAAAACCGCCCCCCACGGCACGCTTCGCAGATCTCGCCAGTCTGATCTATGAGAAAATGCGAGTTGGGGCAAACCAATTTGTAATCATGGATTGTCCACACAATGGGAATTCTGCGCTGGTCTGCCTCGAATATAATGGAGGGAGTAATGTGCGCATGAATATTCTGTAAATGTACAATATCCGGCTGAAAACGGTCCAGCAGTCGGCCAAATTTTCTTCTCGCTTCTCCAGAATATATTACTCTCCCCAAGACCCGAATACCTGTCAATAAACTTTTGTGCTGGTCCAGTTCACGAAAGTCAATATGGCTGACAAACAAATCGGTATTATTGGCGTAAGGAAGATTGCGGGAATCTT
>JBEKVG010000004.1:0-20764 GCA_049514195.1 Anaerolineales bacterium
AATATCCGCGCCACGTGCGAAGTGGTCGAGCTTGCGCATGCCTCCGGTATTCCGGTGGAAGCAGAACTTGGGGCGGTGTTGGGTCACGCGGCCGGACTTTTGCCTCCTTATGAAGAACTTTTCGCCTCGGGCAAAGGGTTCACCGATGTGGGCGAGGCAGGGCAGTTTGTATCTGCCACACAATGTGACTGGCTGTCGGTCGCCATAGGCAACATTCATGGTGCAATTGCGGTCGGGCAAAAAGACCGGAAGAAAGTCGAGGCGCGCCTGGACCAGGAACGGTTAGAGCAGCTGAAAATAGCGACGGGCATCCCGCTGGTATTGCACGGTGGTTCTGGTATCCGGCAGGAGAATGTGCGTCTCGCCATGCAGCATGGCATCGCCAAGATCAATGTTGGAACAGAGATCCGCCAGGCGTACGAGGTGGCGTTGAAGGAAGGGGGCAGCATTTCCAGGGCACAGGCCGCGGTGTATGAACGTACCCGCTGGGTCCTGGATGAATGGCTCGGATTGGCCGGGATCCAGAAGGCGGTGGTGGGACAATGAGCCTTCTTGGAATTGACGTTGGCACCAGTGGCTGTAAAGCTGCGGTCTTTTCTGAAGACGGCCAACTGCTCGGACTGGCATATGAGGAGTACGATTATCAGCATGAACAGCCGGGTTGGGCGGAGCTGGATACTTTCCAAGTCTGGCGTCAAGTTAAACGCACGATCGGACAGGCGGTGGGGCATGCCAGAGGTGATCTCGTTAAGGCCTTGTGTGTCTCGTCACTGGGTGAGACCGTCGTGCCGGTATCCGCTGACCGGAAGATTCTCGGTCCGGCCTTGTTAAATTTCGATGTACGCGGTGAGGAATATCTCGACGAATTGCGGGGCCTGATCCGCAATGAGCAGTTGTACCAGATTAACGGGAACACACTCGGAAACCAGTATACGTTGACCAAGTTGAAGTGGCTGAAGCAGCACCAGCCTGACCTTTACCGGCAGACCCAATTCTTCCTGCTCTGGAGCGGTTTCGTCTCCTTCATGTTGGGCGCGGATGCCAAAGCGGATTACTCCCTGGCGAACCGCACCCTGCTTTTCGATCTCCAGCGCAGAGATTGGTCAGATGAAATCCTGGATCTTACGCACCTGGACCGGGAAAGGCTGCCTCCCACGGTTTCCTCCGGGGTGGTGATTGGTTCGGTGGCAGGCAGCATTGCCGCTGAGCTGGGTTTGCCAGCCGGCATTCCCATTGTCAGCGGCGGGCACGACCAGTGCTGCAATGGCATTGGTTGCGGAGTGGTTGCCTCGGGACAGGCCATGTATGGCATGGGCACCTACTTGTGCCTGATGCCGGTTTTTGGGCAGCGGCCCGAAACCCAGTCCATGCTCGCGCGCGGGCTGAACACCGAGCACCACGTCATTCCAGGGCAATATGTCAGCTTTCTCTACAACCAGGGTGGGTCACTGGTCAAATGGTTCCGCAACACGTTTGCTGCTGCAGAGCGCCAGCACGCCCAGGCCAGCGGACAAGACCTGTATTCGGCTTTGTTGTCAGAAATGCCCGAGGATGTAAGTCGTGTGATGGTGCTGCCTCATTTTGCGGTCACTGGTCCGCCAGACTTCATCACCGATTCGTGTGGTGTAATGGCTGGCTTAAAATTGGAGACTTCGCGCGGTGAAATTTTGAAGGGTCTCATTGAGGCGATGACGTTTTACATCCGCGCCACCTTCGAAACACTGCCGGGGGTAGGTATCGAGGTTGCGGATTTCCGTGCAGTTGGCGGTGGCAGCAAGTCGGATGCCTGGATTCAGATCAGCGCCGACATTTTGGGGCGGCCCTTTGTGCGGCCCAAAGTCAAAGAGGCGGGTGTCCTGGGTGCGGCCATCCTGGCAGGGGTGGGATGCGGCGCCTTTCCATCGCTGGAAGCAGGCGTTGGGACCATGGTTCAATTGGACCATACTTTCGAGCCTGACCCGAAAAAGCAGGGTTTTTACACCGAACGTTTTGCCAAATACCAGCGAATGTGGCCTTTGATGGCCGATTATTTGCGAGACCTGGCGAGGTGATAAAAACGAAAGGAAACCAAGGAAAGGAATTCTTATGGCAAATTTATTTAATCGGTCCTGGACACGTTCGGAATTGTTGAATTATGTAGGCGACCTGTCGCAAATATCCGGTATCCGGCTGAGAGAATGGGCGGACGGAACCGAACGCAGCCTTCGCGTCGCTGACGTCCGCACCGGGTCCGGATTGGGTTTCACTGTGCTGCTCGATCGCGGCATGGATATCGGACCGGCATCGTACAAAGGCATGCCGCTAGCCTGGGTCTCGCCGACGGGCTGGGGGCATCCGATGTACTATGATTTGCAGAGTACCGGGTGGCTGCGCACTTTTGGCGCCGGGCTGTTGACCGGCTGCGGGCTGACCTCCGCTGGTGCAGCTGGCGAAGATGATGGCGAGTCGTTGGGATTGCATGGTCGCCTGTCAAACTTGCCTGCCCGGCAGGTGTCTGTCGATGAAACATGGGACGGCGATGATTGTTCCTTACTGGTGGAAGGAGAAATGCGGCAGGCGCGCGTATTTGGTGAAAACATGCGCTTGAAGCGGCGGATCACAACTGGTCTGGGCAGCAATTGCATTTCAATTCGCGATTGTGTCGAGAATCTGGGGGTAGCCGCCAGCCCGCTGATGCTTTTGTACCACATCAACCTGGGATTCCCGCTGCTGGACGAGAGCAGCGAACTGGTAGCTGAATCGCACTCCGTTGAGCCGCGCGATATCGCAGCCGAACCGGGTTTGCACGCGTGGATGCACTTCCAGAAACCGACGCCTGGTTACGCCGAACAAGTCTTCTACCATAACCTGCCCGCGGATAAGAACGGATGGGCCAGTATTCAATTGGTCAACCGAGCGCGCAAGCTGGGGGTGCATGTCCGCTTCCAGAAGGCTACGTTACCAAATCTCGTGCAATGGAAGATGATGGGACAAGGCACGTTTGTGTTGGGCCTCGAGCCAGCCAATTGCCGGGCTGGAGGCCGCAGCCTGGAGCGCATGCGTGGCACGCTCCAAATCCTGCAGCCCGGTGAAACGCGAGAATTCAATGTTGAGATTGAAGTGGGTGAGGTGGAACAGGAATGATCTTTACGGTCACCCTCAATCCCTCCCTGGATCGCACTCTCAGCATACCGGAGCTGCACCCGGGTGAAATCCATCGAGCAAGGCTTGTGCGTGAGGATCTGGGCGGAAAGGGCGTCAACGTCTCACGAAGCTTGAGGGGATTGGGTATCCCCAGCCGGATAATGGGATTTGCCGGTGGGCGGAGCGGGGAGGCGTTGCGAGTGAGGCTGCTCGCTGAAGGGTTTGACGTTGAATTCGTGGATACGGGCGCCGAGATTCGCCACAATATCACACTATTTGACGAAACCAGTAGCCTGTACACCAAGATCAACGAGCTGGGTCCGGAGATTGAGGCGCAACACGTTGCTGCCATCGAGGATCTGATCGGGGAGAGCGCACAGCCCGGGGACCTGTGGGCTTTCTGCGGCAGCTTGCCGCTGGGGGCACCGCTTGACCTGTATGCCCGGCTGATCGAGCGGGTGCAGGAAAAGAAAGGTCTTGCTTTTCTGGACGCCAGCGGCACTGCCCTTCGCTCCGGGGTGACTGCTAGGCCGTTTGCCATCAAGGTCAATACTGAGGAAGCGAGCGAACTGCTTGGCCTGGACCTGGGAGAAGACCTGGAAGTGTCCTGCGCCGCAAGCGAACTCCTGGAAGGGACAACACGCCTGGTAATGCTCACGCGCGGGGCACGCGGGTTGATTCTGGCGACGGAGAGTGAGAGGGTGGTCGCCGTCCCGCCGCAAGTCGAGGTTCGCAGCCCGGTCGGAGCTGGGGACGCAACCCTCGCCGGGTTGCTGTGGGCCGTCTCCGAGCAGTGCGACCCAGCCATGATGGCCCGCCGTGCGGTCGCCTGCGGAACAGCAGCTGCCATGCAGGAAGGCAGCGGGGTCGGGGAAGTCTCCCTCGTCCGGAGATTGCTGGATAAAGTCGAAACACACCCGGCTTGATTTTTTTAGGAAGAGACCAGCTCATTGAGGAACAGACTATGACAGCCAAGTTTGTTATACCTGGTGAAATGCGCGCTCTAGTCCTCGACGGGATCGGGTTCGAGCACCTGCAGGTATGCAAGGTTCCCACGCCTCGACCCGGACCGGGTCAGATGCTGGCGCGCGTCGACGCTGCCGGTATCTGCACCTCGCTGATCAAGCTGGTCGAGCAGGGGTCGAAACACCAACTAGTTTACGGCTGGGACCTGGAGCGCTGGCCATTGATCCTGGGCGATGAAGGCGTCGTTACCCTAGTCGAGGTGGGGGAGGAGTTGCAGAAGACCTATCAACCCGGTGAGCGCTACGTGATCCAGCCGGCGATTGATCACGCTCCCATGAATCATCTGGAGCGCTATCGCGATGGCGGGCGCGGCATCCATAAAGTGGCAGTCAGCTATACCCTGGGTGGTCACCTGGCAGAATACATACTCATTCCCGAAGAAATCCTGGCGGCCGGCTGTCTTCTGCCATTGCCTGATTCGAAACTCCCATATGCCCATGCCGCCATAAGCGAGCCGATTTCCTGCGCCGTCTCGTCCCAGGAACATCATCTGCACCTGGCGCAAAGTAACGGGCGGGCTGAACGGTCGGCTTACAATGGACTAAAACCGGGTGGCGTAACTGTCATCGTCGGTGCTGGGGCAATGGGGCGTTTGCATATCGAACTGGCGCTGAGCTATCATCCGCGCCTGTTGGTTGCGGCCGATTTCATCGAAGAACGGCTTGATTTAGTCAAGTACCTGTTCGACGCCCGTGCCAAGCGGCAGGGGGTCGGCCTGGTGACCTTCAACCCCGCTAAAGCGGATCTAAAGACCTTCGTCAATGAACAGAGCGATTATTACGGCGCCGACGATGTGATCATTGCTGTCGGAGCGCGTAGTGCCATCGAGGAGGCTATGGGCTACCTCGGTCAGGGTGCGGTGCTGAACCTCTTCGGTGGTTTGAAGCGAGGTGATGAGGTAGTCGGTCTCGACACACTGGAGATCCATTACAAATCGATCAATGTGACCGGCTCCAGTGGTGGCTCGCCCTGGGATATTACCCATACCCTGGAACTGATGGCCTCTGGCAAGATCGACCCGGCAGTACATATTACCCGGATAGGTGACCTGGAGAACGCCATCGAATTGTTGAAGATGGTCAAAGCCCAGCAGATCGATGGGAAGGCTATCGTCTACCCTCACCGGCGGACCGGTGAGATCAAGGCGGTCCGGGCATGGACGGCTGTAGATGAGAAGAACTATCTTTCCAAGCAAGGGTAGTAGATGCCACTGACAGGGACGCGTACATTCGTAGGCTTTGGTTTCGGTGCGATTCAAAGCGGTCTATTCCTTTATGAGGCTTTTCACTCCGAAGCCTTTCGCCGGCTGGTCGTCGCAGAGGTGGTCCCCGAAGTAGTGGAGGCTGTGCGGCGGGAAGGTGGTTTTTTTTGCATCAACATCGCCCATCGTGACCACGTCGAGTCGGCCTGCATCGGTCCGGTCGAGATCTACGACCCGGCCGTGGAAGCTGACCGCGTGGTCCTCCTGGCTGCCCTAGCCGAGGCCGAAGAGATCGCCACTGCGGTCCCCAGTGTGGCATTCTACGTTTCGGAAAAGCCCGGGAGCATCCATCGTCTGCTGGCTGAAGGGCTGTGCCAAAAGGCTGAACGGAACGGGTCACGCGCCGTAGTCTACGCCGCAGAGAACCACAATCACGCGGCCGAAATCCTGGAAGCCGCCGTGATGGGCCTGATCCCCCTGGAACGGCACTCAGCCGTCCGGGCACGGGTGCGCTTCCTCAACACCGTCATTGGAAAGATGAGCCAAGTGGTCGTTGACCCGCTCGAGGTTCGTGCCCGCGCCCTGACGCCAATCACACCCGTCTACCCGCGCGCCTTCCTGGTTGAAGCCTTCAACCGCATCTTGATCTCCAAGATCCAATTCCCCGAGCCGTTCGAACGCGGCATCTCCGTATTGCAAGAAAAGGATGACCTGCTGCCCTTCGAAGAAGCCAAGCTGTTCGGGCACAACGCCACGCATGCCGTGCTGGGTTACCTGGGAGCCTTATTAGGCGCCCAGCGTGTTGCTGACCTGCAAGAGAAGCCGGGTATCCTGTCCTTCGTCCGGGCGGCTTTCATCGATGAATCAGGGGCAGCCCTGATCTGCAAGCACGCCGGCCTCGACCCGCTCTTCACGCCAAACGGATACCAGGAGTTCGCCGACGATCTGCTCGAACGCATGACGAACCCATTCCTGGTGGACATGATTGAGCGCGTCACGCGCGACACCGAGCGCAAACTGGGCTGGAATGACCGACTGGTCGGCACAATGCGCATGGCGTTCGAGCAACGCATCACGCCGCGCCGCTACGGCCTGGGCGCTGCCGCCGCGATCGCCCGGCTTGATCCGGCCACCTTGGAAGGCCAGAGGCCGGTCGGAAGTGTCCTTGACGCTTTGTGGCGGGAAGTTTCCCCTCCCCAGGCCGAGCAGGATCGTCTGGTGGCCCTGATCGAGACCGCACTGGTTGAATTGCGCGCCTGGCGCGCCAACGGCTTCCCGAATTTGGAGATCTTTTACAAACGCAATCACGCCTGACCAGACTCTGCGCCTCTTGCCAATCTCCTTCGATGTGGGAGACTAGGAGAACCGGAAAGTCACAAACAAACGCACTAGAGTCACCCGCAGGCTGGTATCTGGGATAAGCTTCTCGTCCACCGGTCAGGAGGCCAGGTTGGCGTAGAACTTGACGGCTGGCGAATCACTTCCTGCCCGCCAGTTCGCTCTTTTCATATCCTTTGATCTCGGCCATGAAGTCCATCCCGAGGGGAACGCCCTTGCGGGTGCAATAGGCATCCCAGACGGCGCTGAACGGCATGGATTTCAATTCTTCCTGCAAACCCAGGCGGCTGGAGAAATCCCCTTCTCTCTCATACGCATCGAGCTTCCCGACCGGCTCGAGCAGTGCCAGGAGCAGCGCCCGCAAGGTGCTGCGCGCACCTATCGTCCAAGCCGCGATACGGTTGATACTGGCATCGAAGTAATCCAGACCGAAGTGAATGCGTTCCAAGGCCTGGCTGCGGACAGCTTCGCGGGCGATGGCTTGCAAGTCATCGGTTAAGGTTACTACATGGTCGCTGTCCCAGCGGACGCCGCGGCTGATATGCAGCAGTAGCCCATCCAGGTAGAGCATGAGAGAAGAAATTTTATCAGCAATGCTTTCGGTGGGATGGAAATGTCCGCTGTCGAGGGTCAACAGGATCTTCCGGCTGACGGCATAGGCTAGGTAGAATTCCATCGAGCCGGTAGTGTAACTTTCCAAACCCATGCCAAAGAGTTTGGGTTCAACCGCGTCCAGGTTGAGGCGCGGATCGATCTTTTCGGCCAGGATGGTATCCAGGGATTCGAGCAGCCTGCGACGGGGTGTCTGGCGGTCGGCAGGGGTGTCTTTGAAGCCATCCGGGATCCAGATGTTCGTCATGGCCGGAGTGCCAAGCTGTTGTCCAAAATAGGCACCGATCTTGCGGCAGGCAATGCAATGCTCCACCCAGAAACGGCGGATGGCCGGATCCTGGTGGGATAGAGTGAAACCATCGGCCGCACAGGGATGGGAGAAGCAGGTCGGGTTGAAATCCAGGCCATGTTCGTTCGCTTTTGCCCAGTCCACCCAGGCCGAGAAATGGGCCGGCTCGATCTGGTTCCGTTCGACTTTCCTATCTGCCTCTAAATAAATCGCATGCAGGTTCAGGCGGTGTCTACCGGGCAGCAGCCTGTAGACAAAGTCCAGGTCGCGGCGCAGTTCGTCGGCGTTGCGAGCCTTGCCTGGATAATTGCCGGTGACGGCGATGCCTCCGGTCAGTCCACCGGTACGGTTTTCGAAACCGCCCACGTCATCCCCCTGCCAGCAGTGCAGGCTGAGGGGGATCGACTCAAGCCTGGCCAGGGCGGCATCCGTATCCACGCCCAGGGCGGCATAGCGTTCTTTGGCTATGCTATAAGCAAATTGAATTTGAGATTCTGATTTTTGGCTCATAATAGATGTCCTTGGAAAATATATGATTCCTGCGTCTATTCCTGTCCCCGAACGGTATAAATAAATGCCAGCAGGTTTTCCTGGGGAATATCTCCTGGCATATCATGCTTCGGCACCCGATCAGTTTGGTTATGCAGAATACTTTGCCAAACGCGTTCACGAGGGGTGATCTCAGCCATGAAACATTACTGTATGTATTGGTCAGGGCGTTCTTTGAGTGGTGAAAATTATACCACGGTGGCAAGATCACGAGGCGATTGATGATTCGATATCGCCATTTGTTAAATCGCTTAATCCTTGACAATAATCATCAATAAGGCTAATATATTGTTATAGTTTCCACAAGAAAAACATAAAAAAACAACAAAAGGCGTTTGCGTTGACTACATATGAACGTCGACAGTCCCTCCTGGAAATTCTGCGCTTGCAACCAGATTTGCGCGTGCCAGAATTGAGCATAGCCCTGAAAGTCTCCCAGGGGACAGTTCGCAACGATTTAGATGCACTGGAGGCGCAAGGACGGTTGATTCGGGTGCACGGGGGAGCAGTTCTTAATGAACAGATCCAGTTCCAAAGTAGAAATTTTACAACTCATTTTCAAGAAAATGTCGCCGCGAAGAAGGCGATTAGCCGAAGAGCCGCAGAATTGGTAAAGGATGGGGATTCTCTTCTTTTGGATGCCAGCACTACGATTTATTACTTCGCCCAGGCACTCCAAGATCGAAGACGGTTGCGAGTTGTTACGAATGGGATCGATGCAGCCCAATTGCTTGCTCAAGAGCCAACCAATTCTGTGATCCTGTTGGGGGGTGTCTTGATCCCGGAAGGATCCTCGGTTACGGGACTGCTGAGTGAGCAGATCATCAAGGAATTACATATCCAGAAAGCCTTCGTGTCTTGCAGTGGTCTGAGTATTGCGCGCGGCTTGACCGAAGTACATCTTGATGAGGCACAGCTTAAACGCAAAGCGATCGAATCTGCGCGTGAAGTCAATGCCCTGGTTGACTCGACCAAAATCGGTAATGAGGACCTGACCTCCTTTGCGCAACTGGACCAGATTGATCAATTATTTACCGATGCCGGTTTGAGTGAGGAATGGGCCGCCCGTTTGCGTAGTGCGGGTGTCCAGTTAACCTTATGTGAAGACATTGCACTTTCCACGAAAATTGCATAAGAGGCCATGGTTGTGAGCGAATATGTCCTTGAATTAAAGAATATTGTGAAGCGCTTCGGAGGGGTGGAGGTGCTGCATGGGGTATCATTTACATTGCGTCCTGGTGAGGTGCATGCACTCTTGGGTGAGAACGGCGCGGGGAAATCCACGCTGATCAAGGTCATCACCGGTATCCACCAACCCGATGGGGGGAAAATCTATCTGAATGACAAACACATTCATTTCGACGATCCGCTCCAAGCGCGCCTGGCAGGGATCGCGGCAATTTACCAGGATCTCAGCCTTTGTCCGGATCTGAATGTTGCGGAAAACATATTTCTTGGACGACAACCGACAACGTTTGGAGGGCAGATTGATTGGCGCAAGCTGTACAGCGAGGCGGATCGCTTGCTCGCTTCGCTCGGGGTGCATCTCGACTTGAGGACCAAAACGCGCAACCTGAGCATTGCACAAATGCAAAGCGTTGAAATTGCGCGTGCCTTTTCCTTGAATGCGCGCATTCTCATTATGGATGAACCAACCTCGTCGCTGACACTCAACGAAGTCGCTGAATTATTTGGATTGGTGCGGCGTCTCCGCGACGAGGGAACCGCGATCATTTTTATTTCACACCGCCTGGAAGAACTTTTCGAAGTGGCCGACCGCGTCACCGTCTTAAGGGATGGTTCTTATGTCGACACCCGCCTTGTGAAGGACGTTACCCGTGACGAATTAGTCCGCCTTATGGTAGGGCGCACTATTTCCAACCTTTTCCCCAAGCAAGAAGTAAATCCCGGTGAAATTGCACTCAAGGTGGAACATCTGACCCATACCGGCATCTTTGAGGATATCAGTTTCGAATTACGCCAGGGGGAAATTTTAGGTATGGCAGGGCTGGTCGGCGCGGGACGCACGGATGTGGCGCGAACGCTTTTCGGCGTGGTTCCCCCGACCAGCGGCACAATCCAGGTTCAGGGTCGGCAGGTGGAGATTACATCGCCTCAGCAGGCGATCAGCCTCGGGCTGGCATATGTTCCGGAAGATCGTCAGCTGCATGGCTTGATCCCTGCAATGGACATCACTTCCAATATCAGCCTTCCGATTCTGAAAGAATATGCGCGCCGAGGCTGGCTTCAGGATAAAGTCGAGCGCGCGGCGGCCTTCAGCGCTGCTAGGCAGATGGAAGTACGCGCGAATACAATCTGGCAAATCGTCCGTACCCTTTCGGGCGGCAACCAACAGAAGGTCGTATTGGCAAAATGGCTTTCTACGAAACCACGCATTCTCATCCTGGACGAGCCAACGCGCGGCATTGACGTCGGTACGAAGGCTGCGGTGCACGCCTTGATGAGTAAACTGGCCGCAGAAGGGATCGCCATCTTGATGATTTCGTCCGAACTCCCCGAAGTGTTGGGGATGAGTGATCGCATCATTGTGATGCATGAAGGTCAGATGACCGGGCACTTTACCCGTACCGAAGCCACGCAAGAAAAAATCATCTCTGCCGCCACTCAGACCGTGACAACAAGAAGGGCAATGTGACCGTAAATAATCCACCCGCTACCCGTTCAAATTTGTTCAGGGCACTAACCCGTTCTCGCGAGCTCGGGATCGTCATTTTTATATTGATCCTCGCAGTTATTGTCAGCCTGCGTGCCCCGGTTTTTTTTACGCTCGGGAATTTTCGAGACATCCTGGTGGATATCTCCATCCTGGTAATCGTGGCGCTGGCGCAAACGATGGTCATCCTCACCCATGGCATTGACCTTTCGGTTGGCTCAAGCATAGGCCTGGTCGCCATGATGGTGACCTATACGATCAAAACCAACCCGAATATTCCCCTAGTAGTGATCGTGTTGCTCGGCATGGCACTCGGCGCCGTGCTCGGGACTTTCAACGGTCTGATTATTGCCATTGGGAAAGTACCTCCTATCATCGCAACCCTCGGCACATTGAGTATCTATCGGGGCATGGTCTTCTTATACAGCCAGGGGTATTGGATTTCTCCTTACCAATTGCCGAATGCCTTTAAAATGCTATCCAAAGGGACGCCGCTGGGAATTCCCAACATCATTATTTATGCTATCATCGTCGCCTTCCTGGTTTATTATTTCCTGAACTATACCCGCACCGGGCGCGACATTTATGCCGTGGGCAGCAACCCGGATGCCGCCCAATACGTGGGGATTCGGAAACAACGGATCATCTTCATGGTCTATGTGCTGACTGGAATTGCTGCTGGCCTGGCCGGTGTGCTCTGGGCGTCCCGATTTGAATCCGCTGAAACCAGTACTGCCCTCGGCTTCGAGCTTCAAACCGTAGCCGCTTCTATCGTGGGTGGCGTAAGCATCAGCGGAGGCGTCGGAACCGTGCCGGGGGCGCTCTTGGGAGCACTCGCGTTGGGAGTAATCAATAACTCGGTGACCCTGGTACGAATTTCTCCATTCTGGGAGCAGGCCGCGCAGGGGTTGCTTATACTGGTTGCGGTTGTATCTGATACCCTGATTATGCGTGGTGTGCAGAGGAACAAAACCAAATGAAAGAGTCGACCGTTCCATCCACTGCCGGACCTCAGCCGGTTACTCAAATTAGCGCAAGCGCGCCTCGAAGGTCTTTCCTGTCTCATTTCCAGCGCTGGGAATGGATGTTGGTAGCGCTGGTCGTGATCGCGGTTGTGATCAACAGTCGGCTGACCCCTTATTTTTTGAATGGCCAAAACCTGTCCCGCACCTCCGCGGACTTCATGGAACTGGGCTTGATGATGTTGCCGATGGTGTTCATCATCATCACTGGGAATATCGACCTTTCGGTGGCATCCAACTTGGGGATGTGCGCATCGTTGATGGCTGTTTTGTGGAACCTGCATGTTAATATCTGGATAGCAGCGGGTGCGGGCCTGGCCGTGGGTACCCTGGGCGGCTTGCTCAACGGTTTTCTCATCGCCAAAGTGAAATTACCCGCCCTGGTGGCAACCCTCGGTACATACGCGTTTTTTCGAGGAATCGCGTATGTTCTGCTGGGAGACCAGGCTGGCCGTGGCTATCCGCCCGCGTTTAACTATCTCGGACAGGGAAAGCTTCCTGGCACCCTTATCCCATTCTCCGTGGGTTTATTTGCGGTCCTAGCAGTGATCTTTGGCCTGATATTGCACAGAACCACGTTTGGGCGATATTTATTTGCAATCGGAAACAACGAGAATGCTTCTATCTATGCGGGCGTGCCAGTCACCCGCATCAAATTGATCATCTATACCGTATCCGGATTCATGTCTGCACTGGCAGGTTTGGTTTTGGCGGCTCGCTTTGGCAGCACACGCCCGGATATCGGTACAGGTTTGGAGCTTTCCGTGATCACAGCGGCTGTTCTCGGTGGCGTGGATATCAATGGCGGAATTGGAACGATGCTGGGTGCAGTCCTGTCTTTGTTGTTGATTGGCTTGATGCGCTTCGGCATGGGCCTGAAGAACGTTCAAGACCAGGTTCAGTCCATCGCCATCGGCTCGTTGCTCATCTTGTCGATCTTGATCGCTTCGATTGCTCGTGCAATTTCCGCCCGCAATGTAAAACTGAACTGGCGGACGGTCGCCTTGGCAGCAGCAGTCATCATTATTTTTGCTGCCTTTTTCTTTTTCTTCTACTGGTCACGCGCGCCTGTACTTAAAGCGGCGTTTGGGCCGGCGTGATCATCATTGGCAAGTTACAACAGGTGTGTACCTGTTGGCTTGAAAAAATCCTTCAAAGGAGGAAGTTATGAAACGCAACATGTATTACCTTGTTCTGTCGGCAGTTGCAATGCTGGCCATGCTGTTGAGTGCCTGCGGCGCCGCTGCCACCACTGCGGCACCGGCCACTGCGGCACCGGCCACTGCAGCACCCGCTACTGCGGCACCAGCAACTGTGGCACCGGCCACTGCAGCACCCGCCACTGCGGCACCCACCACGCGGACCTATGTATTGGTGCCCAAGAACCTGGGCAACCCATACTTCGATGCTGCCAATACGGGTGCGCAAAAGGCTGCCACAGAGCTGGGCGTGAAGGTTCTCTATCAGGGTCCGACAACCGCGGACGCCACGGCGCAGATCACCATGCTTGACTCTCTCATCGCCCAGAAGGTGAGCGGCTTGGCGATTTCGGCCGATGATGCGGATGCCCTGGTCCCGGCCGGCGCGGCCGCGATAGCTGCCGGCATTCCGGTTGTGACCTGGGACTCGAATATTTCTAAGGGCGGTACACAGCTTTTTGTCAACCAGGCCGATACTAAAGGAATTGGCGACGTCAACGTCAAAATGGCCCTCGACCTGACTGGCCCCACTGGCGGCGAGATCGCCATCCTTAGCGCCACAGCCCAAGCCCCGAACCAGAATGCCTGGATCGCGGTGATGAAGACTGACCTAGCGACGTCGACTTATTCCATGCTCAAGCTCGACACCATAGCTTATGGAAATGACGACGACACCACCAGCTACAACCAGGCCCTGGCTCTGATGAAAACCTATCCGAACCTGAAGGTTATTGTCGCACCTACCTCCGTTGGTATCGCTGCGGCTGGACGTGCGGTCAAGGATCAAAACATGATCGGCAAGGTGTTTGTCACCGGCCTAGGCACCCCCAATGCGTTACGCGACTATGTCAAGAGCAACATCATCCCTGAATTCGCACTTTGGAATGTGCCGAACCTGGGCTATCTGACCATCTACGCGCTCGATGCGATCGCCACGGGTAAGATTAAAGGCCAGCCCGGCGATACCTTCACAGCCGGCTCGCTCGGCAGTTATACGGTTGCGCAGGATGGTACGATTCTGCTTGGCCCTCCGCAAATCTTCAACAAGGACAACATCGATCAATTTAACTACTAAACCTCTGGCTTTCAAGATCTAAGCAGGATTAGACTGTCACTTCGGCGGTCGGCTGAAGGATGGTTGGCTGCCGAAGTGACAGATTATTGGAGCGCTTATCATGAAGCGAGTCGGTTTTCAATTTAAAGTCAGACCAGACCGCGTTGAAGAGTATAAGGCACATCATAAAAACGTCTGGCCAGAAATGCTGGAAGCACTGCGCGAGACTGGGTGGCGCAACTACACATTATTCATGCGCGCAGATGGTTTGATATTTGGCTATTTTGAAACTGATGAGAGTCTGCAAGTTGCGCAGGCAAAGATGGCGGCAAAAGAAATCAACACACACTGGCAGGAATTTATGTCCCCGTTTGTAGATTCCAATGTACGCCCGGATGAGACATTTATCGAACTCGAAGAATATTTTCACCTGGATTAATATATGGCGATTATTCGTAATTACCTGGCTGTTGACCTAGGGGCTGAAAGCGGTCGGGTGATTATTGGAACCCTGGCGGAAGATCGTTTGTCACTGCTAGAAGTTCGACGTTTTGCAAATATACCGGTGCGCCTTCCCGATGGGCTTCACTGGGATGTTCTACGCATATGGTCGGAGATCAAGTCCGGTATAACAGCCGCTGTGTCAAGAAATGGCAGGCAGTTAGACTCGATCGGGTTGGACACATGGGGGGTTGACTTTGCCCTGCTGGACCAGAAGGGTGCTTTGCTTGGCAACCCATTTCACTACCGCGATAGTCGAACCGACGGCATGTTTGCTGAAGCATTTCGGCGCATGCCACGCGCAAGCATCTTCGAGAACACCGGTATTCAATTGATGGAGATCAACACTCTTTACCAACTGCTGGCAATGGTTGTCAGAAAATCGCCGCTGCTTAAAATTTCCCAAACCCTTTTGACAATGCCTGACCTTTTTAATTATTGGTTAACCGGGAAAATTACCTGTGAGTTCACAAATGCAACCACCACGCAATGCTTCAACCCGCACAAGCGCGATTGGGCTTATCCGCTAATCGGAGCAATGGGCATTCCTGAACATCTCTTTCAGCCGGTGATCGAACCGGGCACGGTGATCGACAGCCTGGATATCGATGTGGCGAATGAGGTCGGAGCAGGACAGATTCCAATAATTGCCCCTGCCTGCCATGACACCGGTTCAGCCGTTGCAGCCATTCCGGCAGAGGGAAAAAACTTTGCCTGGATCAGCTCCGGCACGTGGTCCATCCTGGGCGTCGAGATCGACCATCCAATGGTCACTGACCAGACGCTCCGGTACAACTTCACAAACGAGGGTGGTGTTTTTGGAAAGTGGCAATTGTCAAAAAACGTAGTGGGGTTATGGATTCTACAGGAGTGCCGCCGCACTTGGGCGCGGCATGGTGAGGAACTTTCTTATGACGAGCTTGCCCGCATGGCTTCTGAAGCCAAGCCCTTTCAGGCCATTATCGATCCGGACTTCGGCGGATTCCTGCATCCGGATGATATGCCTGACCTAATCCGGCAGTATTGCAGTGATTCCGGCCAACCAGTTCCTCAGGACAAGGGTGAAATCATCCGTATCGTTTTGGAAAGCATTGCTTTAAAGTATCGTTGGGTACTGGAACGATTGGAAGAGATCACCGACACTCACTTTGAGCGATTACATATTATCGGCGGAGGCACCCAAAATCGCCTTTTGAATCAATTCACTGCGGATGCCACGCAGTGCACTTGTCTCACCGGCCCGGTCGAAGCGACTGCTCTCGGCAATGTATTGATGCAAGGGATTGCGCTGGGACATATCGAGTCTTTGGAATATGCGCGGAATCTGGTACGTAAATCTTTCCCACCTTCAGTCTATGTGCCAGGTGAATCGAAGGAATGGGATCAAGCCTATGCGCGCCTGTCGGAAATGATTCATTAGGTTGGCGTGGCCTTATATACTTAATTGGATGGACCGGCGCGATGGAGAAGAAAATGGGCCGCGGGCCAGGAAAAAGAATTAATGAAATGGGTAAGTCTTTGAATCCGGAGGAATTAAAATGATACTAATGGAAAAGTACTCTGCTCAGGTTGAAAATATTATCGCAGCATGTGGCAAACTGGCATCTAACCTTTATGTGACCAGTTGCGGTGGTAATCTCGCCTGGAAACTTGAAGAGGACCTGGTGCTGATAACGCCTACAAAAATGAATAAAGGAGACATCCTTCCGGAGGATTTGGTTTTTATCGACCTGGAGGGGAAGGTGGTCGAAGGGATGCGCAAACCTAGCGGGGAAACGCCCATGTATCTTAAATTTTTTCACATGCGGAAAGATATTGTATCTGTCATTCATTGTCACCCGCCCGCCGTTTGTGCATTGGCAATTTCCAAAGGGAAGAACTGGTTGATGCGGCCGTTATATCCGGAAACAACCACTGAGGTCGGTCCAGTGCCAGTGGTGCCTTATGCGGAACCATTGACTGAAAAACTGGCCTGCAACTTTGAACCGTTTTTGCCCAGATATAATACCTTTATTATGCAGAACCACGGTCTGGTGACGATGACCCGGGCCGGGATAAAAGAGACATTGATGAATGTCGAATTATTGGAAATGAGCGCCAGCTCCATATTGATGGCGATGCAGGCTGGAGAGATCCATGAGCTTGACCGCGAGGCAGTCCGGGACCTCAGCAATACCATGCGGACGCGCGATTTACCTTTGTTCGGCGCGCCTGGCGTGAACAAATCGTTGGAAGATTTATACTTCTAACCGAAAACACGCAAAGCCCATTAAATATTTGTGCGCACAGGGCTGAAGTGTCTTCAATACGGAGCGAGATCCCCGAAAGCATAGTCATGCCCGACCAGTCCCTGCCCCCCGTCCTGATGACCTCCGACCCTGGATCTTTTGCGCGCAATACCATTCTAGAACGCAAGCCGCAAATCATCGGCCAATTGCTGGCAGATAACGCTTATCCGCCCGCAATAATAGCTGCCCTGGAGGATTTCCGCGATGAGATTGCCTCCCGACCGATCCAACCCTTGGTCGAGTCTGTCCTGGATGTCCCTAACTGGAACCGTGAACTGGCGTGCTATGCCGGCAAAACCTGGCTCGAAATTCCCTGGTACTTCGCCGAGAGCTATTTCTATCGCAGGTTGCTGGAGGTGGTAGGCTACTTCCAGCCCAGGGAGGGACAGGGGCACGATCCGTTCGAGAAGCAGAAAGCATGGCAAATGGACGAGGATGTCCGGCATCTGTCCCCCGTATGGGAACAGTTCACCACCCTGGAAACCAGGAGGCGCTTCGAAGCCTTGCTGCACTCTAGCCTGTGGGGCAACCGCGCCGACTTGAGCAATTTCACCGTGATGGTTAAAGCCCGCAGTGGGCTGGCGACGGTCGCGGAGCGCCATTTGATCCTGATCGATCACACCGAGCAGATCCGGGACCTGCTGGCAGGCAGTCTGCCGCGGGTCGACTTTATCTGCGACAACGTGGGCAGTGACCTGATCTTCGACCTGACCATAGCGGACTTCCTGCTGTTCCAGGGGTGGGTGCAGGAAATCCATCTCAACTTGAAAAACCAGCCCTTCTTCGTCTCGGACGCCATGCCAGCGGACGCGCGCCGCACCATCGACCTAATGAAGGCAGCACATGGTCCAGGGTTACAAGCCCTAGGTGTGCGCTTGGAAGAAGACCTGTCGGCTGGGCGGTTGGTTCTTGACAGCGACCCTTTTTGGACGAGTTGGCTTATATTCCGTAAAATGCCAGTGCACCTTCAACAGGAGCTGGCTTCCGCAGGACTGGTGCTAGTCAAAGGTGACGTCAACTATCGCCGGCTGTTGGATGACCGCCACTGGCCACCTACGACCCGTATGGAGACCGTCTGCGCCTATTTCCCGGCGCCTTTTGTTACCCTGCGAACGCTCAAGGGGGAGATTATAGTCGGCTTGCAGTCCGGGCAGGCGCAGGCACTCCAAGCCGAGGACCCGACCTGGCTGATCAATGGTAAAAGAGGTGTCATTCAACTTGTCATCCCTGCGGACCGACCCGCTTAGCTGGTTTTATGGTATGTATCAATTCTCATATTCACTGGACAGCCAAGCATGGACCGAAAGGATACCTTTTTCGGTTCTGCATTCACCTTGCTTTGGCTTTCGAATGATGTTAAAATGAAAGCAATCGTAAGTTCTCGCAAACATTAGAAACCCCTCTGGTATGGAAATCTCCACTGTCCTCTTCCCCGTTGAACGGCAGCAGCAAATCTTGGCGCATCTCAACCGCAACGGACGCGTCAGCGTATCGGAGTTGAGCCAGATATTCGGCGTTTCGGAGGTTACTATCCGCGCTGACCTCCAGACTTTAACTGCCGCAGGTTTGATTTTGCGCACCCACGGCGGCGCCATGCTTGCCCCGCGCGCCCCAGAGCTTTCGCTCACCCTGCGCCGCCAGCAACAGGTAGACGCCAAGGAGCGCATTGGGGCCGCCGCGGCTGAGTTTGTCGCCAATGGGGACGCCGTTTTCCTCGACGCCTCGAGTACCGCCTTGGCGCTGGCTCACGTTCTGCACCAGCGGCGGGATCTGACCGTTCTGACCCACAGCCTGGTAGTGGCTCAGTCCATGCTGGATGCCTCCGGCGTGACCGTGGTGATGACCGGCGGAACCCTGCAGCGCGAGACTGTCTCGCTGATGGGCACCGACGGGCTGGCCATCCTGCGCAAATATAACCTCAAGACCGGCTTCTTCGGCGCCCATGGCTTGAGCTTTCCTGAGGGCCTGACCGACGTGAGCGCTGGGGAGGCAGAGGTCAAGCGCCAGGTTGTAGCTTTGTGCCGGCAGGTAATCGCCCTGATCGATGCGACCAAGTGGGGCCGCGTTGGACCGGCCTCCTTCGCTCGCCCTGAGGATCTGCACGTTATTATCACCGACGCACAGGCTCCTTCCGAGCTGGTAGAGCAGGCGCGTGTCCTGGGGACGCGCGTGATGCTGGTGTAAATCGATTTTCACGCTGGGACGCAAGAAGACTACCGAGTGTTTTCTCAATGCGCTCTGCGGTGTAAACAATTGATTCAACCGTCATATCCAAGGAGTATCTATTCATGTCTACCAAAGCTAAAACTACCGCCAAACCATCCCATCTGGAGACTGTCTCCGCCATGATTGAGGAACAGGGCCTCACCAAAGAGCAGCTGGTCGGTTACCTGCGCCAGGTGATGGAGATCCGCGCCCTGGAAAACAACATCGCTAACCTGCTTAGCAAGGCAGTACTCAAAGGCGGAGAGGAAGCTGTTGCCGTGGGGGCTGTAGCGGCGCTGCGCGACAACGATCTGATCACCAGCACGCATCGCGGCCACGGCCACGCTCATGCCCATGGGGACGCGCATGCCAGAACTCCCGAAGCCAAACAAGAGCATTATGACAAGATGATGGCCGAAGTGCTGGGCAAGTCCAGCGGTTACTGTAAGGGCAAGGGTGGTTCGATGCACATTGCTGACGTGGAACACGGCAACCTGGGTGCCACCGGCATCGTCGGCGGCAATATCCCGGTGGCGGTTGGCGCAGGGCTGGCTCAGAAGCTGATGAAAACTGACCGTGTGGTGGTGTGCTTCTTCGGAGATGGCGCCTCCAACACCGGCAACTTCCACGAGTCTTTGAACATGGCCTCGCTTTGGAACCTCCCGGTCATCTTCGTCTGCGAGAACAACTTGTATGCCATGTCAGTGCCGTGGCCCAAGGCCACCAAGCTGCCGGACGTCGCCAGTCGGGCCTGCGCTTATGGCATCCCGGGCGAGGTGGTGGACGGCATGGACGTTTTGGCTGTACGCGGCGCGGTGGCCAAGGCCGCCGAGCGCGCCCGCCACGGTGAAGGTCCTACCCTGATCGAGGCCAAGACCTATCGCTGGTTCGGGCATTCGCACTCCGACCCGCGCGCCTACCGTACCCGTGGAGAAGAGGCAGAATGGAAGGCACGCGATCCAATCACGGTGATGAAGGATAACCTGCAGGTGGTCAACATGTTGACCGACGGAGAGTTCGAGTCGCTCGAGAACGCCGTGGATGCCAAGCTGGATGCCGCCATGCAGTTCAGTAATGCCTCCCCCGATCCCAAGGCTGAGGAGGTGGACACAGATGTCTATGCCCCTACCAAGTTCACCCCGGCCGACTATGAGACCGACCGCCGCCTGCGTCTCGCCATTACCAAAGGCGAGGTCAAGCGCGAGATCTCCTATGCCCAGGCGTTGGTGGAGGCAACCCGCGAGGAGATGCTGCGCGACCCCAAAGTCTTTATTATGGGCGAGGATGTGGGTCTTTATGGTGGCGCCTACGGCGCCACGCGCGACCTGTATCGGGAGTTTGGTGAATGGCGTGTGATTGACACGCCTATTTCCGAAGCCACCATCGGCGGCGCGGCCGTCGGGGCGGCTATGGCTGGCATGCGCCCCATCGCCGAGATCATGTACGTCGACTTCACCCCTCTGGCCATGGATCAGATCGCCAACCAGGGCGCCAAGAACCGCTACATGTTTGGCGGCAAGACCAGCGTCCCGATGGTGATCCGTACCGAGGGCGGGGCTGGGCGTGCCATTGCAGCCCATCACTCGCAGAGCCTCGAATCGCTCTGGACGCATTTCCCCGGCATCTACGTGGTCATGCCCTCCACTCCTTACGACGCCAAGGGCTTGCTTAAGTCCGCTATCC
>JBEKVG010000005.1:0-19051 GCA_049514195.1 Anaerolineales bacterium
GCAGTCCGCTCAACGCCATAATCTCTCTGCTCCGGCCGATCATGGATACCACCATCCAACTCAACGGCCAATTGGGCTTGTACACAGAAGAAATCCAGCACATAGGGACCGAACGGGTGCTGCCTTCTGAATTTGATCCCTTGCTGGCCACCGTCCCGTAAGGCTGACCAGAGAACTTGTTCGGCGTCTGTCAACTGGCTGCGCAACTTGCGGGCAGTAAGTACCGTTTGGCTGGAAGTCCTGCCTCGAACGGCCCTCGCCATTATCCCTCGTACAACGACTTCTGCAACTCATCCACCGCCTGGACCAGTTTGGTCGGGCCACCAAACAGGGCGTAAATCTCAGAAGGCGCACCGTAGTCGGCAAACGGTTGCACGTGTAAAAGATCAGGCAGATTATCAAACTGGCTGATGCCGTAATCGGCATATTTGTCGAGCAGGTCATTCAGGATCTGGCGCGCAGCTGGAGTGAAAGTGTTCAAGAAATTGGCCTTCTTCTGGCGCAATTTCTCCAGGCGTTCCCGGCGCGAAACCAGGGGGGCGTTGTAAGCCACATGCAGGAGCAAATCCAGCGCATCCGCCTCTTCATGATGGGTCAATTTGGCCAGGTGCTCCGGGTCAATGCCTCGCCGGCGCAATTGCTCGAGGATTTCTCGCCGTTGCTCGGTGACCGGCCAGGCCTGGCGCAGGTGTTCAGCGCTCAGTTCCAAACGGCGCACGTTCTGTGTGACGTAATCGGTGAACTCCATGGTACGCAGGATATTGCCTTCCGGGTCGAGCTCGAAGGCCTGTTCCCCAGCAATATAGACTTCCACATTATCCACGTAATATTTACGCGGCAGTTCGCTGACCTTCTTCTGGATTTCAAGCACACCGCTCGGCGCCTCTTCCTCTGGAGGCAGGGTGCCTTCTTCGCTATCCTGTACGGCAGTCTCCCTCCCCTGGTCGTTAATCTCGCTCTTCGTCACCCGCACCGGCTCGCCATCAAAGGTCGGATCATAGAATAACTGGGTTGCTCCAACATAATCAATGATGGTGAACCAGAACTTGCCATACTCTTCTGAGACGCGTGTGCCGCGCCCGATGATTTGTTTGAAATCCACGATGGAGTTGATCGTCTTGAATAGGACGATGTTGCGGCAGGTGGGCGCGTCCAAGCCGGTCGTCAGCATCTGGGAAGTGGTCAGAATGACCGGTACATCCTTCTCTGGGTCCTGGAATTCGTCCAGATGCCCGCGCCCGACCGAACCTTCATCCGAGACCACCCGGGCGATGTAATTGGGGTGCTGTTTCATCAGGTCGGTATTGCACCTGGCCAACGCATTGCGCATGTCCAGGGCGTGCTCCTGGTCCACGCAAAAGACAATGGTTTTATCGAAGCGATTGGTACGTTTGAGGAAATCGGTCAGGTGTTTGGCAACCGTCTGGGTACGCGCCAGCAGGGAGATGATGCGTTCGAAGTCTTTTGTGACATACAAGTCGGGGGGGATCTCACGCCCAAAGCGATCTAGCACACCCGGGTCGATCTGCAGGCCGCTGGCATCCACGTCCGGGATGACGCGATAGACTCGGTAGGGCGCCAGGAAGCCGTCTTCAATGCCCTGCTTCAGGCTGTAGGTATAGACCGGATCGCCGAAGTACTCATAGGTATCGATGTTATCCGTCCGGCGCGGTGTGGCAGTCATCCCAATTTGCGTGGCCGCATCGAAATATTCCAGAATCTTGCGCCAGTTGCCTTCTTCGTTGGCTGCACCGCGGTGGCACTCGTCCACGATGATCAGGTCAAAGAAGTCTCTGGGATAACTCTCGTATAAATTAGGCCCGCCTGTGGGGTTTGCCAGGGCTTGATACAGGGCGAAATAGATTTCCCGGCTCTTGACCGCCTTTGTCCGAATCTTGTGCATGGCCTGTCCGAAGGGGAAAAAGGTTAAGGTCTTGGCCTGGTCAATCAGGAAATTCCGGTCGGATAGGTACAGGATGCGTTTCCTGCGCCCGGATTTGTATAGCCGCCATGTAATTTGAAAAGCGACGAAGGTTTTCCCCGTACCGGTCGCCAGGTTGATTAAAATGCGCTTCTGGCCTGCCAGCACAGCGGTCACCGCAGCATTGATTGCAGCCTGCTGGTAATAGCGCGGCGTTTTCCCACCAGCTTGCTCGAAGTAGGTGGTCAGTGCGTCGTCGGCATCTTTCTGCTCTTCCAGCTTCAACACGCCGCGCCAGCGCTCCCACAATTCATTTGGAGACGGGAATTCTTGGATAGTTCGTTCCTGACCGGTAATGAAATCATGTTCGATAATCGCTTTGCCGTTGCTGGCATAGGCGAACTTTAATCCCATCATCTCAGCGTAACGCATGGCTTGCTGCAAGCCCTCGGCGGGATGTTTGTATTCTGCCTTGGCTTCCACTACAGCTATGGGAATGTTTCTGCGGATGAAAAGAACGTAGTCCGGGCGTAAGCCGGCCTTACGCGTATGCTGGTCACCCACGGGTACGATTCGCCCCGGGGTGAGCACGAGTTGCTCGACAATGGAATCGTCCTCCCACCCGGCAGCATATAGCTTGGGAACAATATACGCCCGGCAGGTATCGGCTTCTGTCATACTCTCCCTCAACCTGGTAATTCAAGTTTACAAGAAACCCCCGTACACCCAATTCCCAAAAACAGGTACAAACAACGGGGATCCCAAAAGGCGACACCTTATTGTACAACTAAAATTGCCTTGCAGCACAAGAATGCGGGACATGCCCCCAGCCTCTCGAAAGGGACCAGGACGATGTCCGGAACCTTCCTCTTCGTAATACAAACGGTTGCGCTGCAAGAAAGGCAAGGACTAATCTCCCCTCCCCAAATTCTGCAAATTTGGGGAGGGGCAGGGGTGGGGTGGGGCCGATTGTTTCGAATTGTTTGTATGGTTCTGCCCTAAAAACCTCAAAACAACCCTCTATTTGGTCAGTTTTTGGAGGATCAATTCCGGCGGATGCGGCTCCCGTAGGCGTCACAGCTCCGCCGGGTCACCCCAAATATGCACGAAACCCGTAAAAATGCTCAAAAACTGCCATTAAGTGCCCATTTCTTGCTCTCCCCTCTCCAAATGTGCACTTTGCATTTGGAGAGGGGAAGGGGGTGAGGCGATTGTTCCTCGTTGTTTTGTACTACCGGTCGCGCCCAACCCATTTTTTGCCCCTTGACAAAATAGAATAGATATTCTAATATTAGTGTCACACGGTTAGGTGACTCTCTGCCGTGTTTTTTGTTTAACCCCCGCAAGGGGCCATATCAACCACTCGTCTCTCTGCGGTACGAAAGATTGGCGACCAACGTGACTTTCACCATGAATTTCTCCCTCCCTTCTTCTCCCTTCTTCCACCCTGAGCGGAGCAGCTTGCCCAGAGCGAAGCGAAGGGTACTTCGCGCAGCCGAAGAGCTCTTCCCCCGCCCTGAGCGAAGCAGCTTGCCCAAAGCGAAGCGAAGGGTACTTCGCGCAGTCGAAGAGCTCTTCCCCCGCCCTGAGCGAAGCAGCTTGCCCAGAGCGAAGCGAAGGGTACTTCGCGCAGTCGAAGAGCTCTTCCCCCGCCCTGAGCGAAGCAGCTTGCCCAGAGCGAAGCGAAGGGTACTTCGCGCAGTCGAAGGGCCCTTTCCCCTATTAACGAGGTATTATGGCCGCACCCAAAGGTAATACCAACGCACTCAAGCATGGGTTGTATGCAAAACACTTCAGCCCTACGGAACAGGCTGGGCTCCGCAGCATGTCGCCGGAGGATTACCGGCACGAGATCAATATGCTGCGCGTGGCGGTAAAAAACATGTTCCAAATCCATAGCGACTTGAAGAAGATAGTCGAAAGAATGCTGGCCTGCGAACAGCCCGCCGACGTAGATGGCCTGGCCAAGATCACGAACAGCCTGGCACTGGCGGTGACCGCACTGAATACGACGGCGCGCACGTACGCCCTGTTCAATGGGACCGACACATCCCTCAATGATTCCATAGAAGAAGCCATGGACAGCCTGCCCGTATTCCTCGACGATAAATATCTGATCGAGTCTAGGGCGGATGAAGAAGACTTGGAGGAGGTCTTGGTGGAATGAACCGGAATTCCAAACGAGCCGCCTACCTGTTGCGTCGGCCGGGGCGCTTCTCCCAGGCCGGGAACATTATCCTACGGCCCTACCAGGAGATCGGTATCCAGGCAGTGGTAAATAGCGTGCGCAAAAAAAGGGGTATGTCGTTCGTGTGGATCTTCCCGCGCCAAAGCGGTAAGGACGAAGCCCTGGCAATCCTGGTGCAATACATGCTGGCGCTCTTCAAAAACGAGGGCGGGGAAATGGTTTTCTTTAATCCCACTTTTAAACCGCAGACCGAGACGAGCATGCGCCGCCTGGAGACCCGTCTGAACTCCAACATCCTGACGCTTGGGAAATGGAAACGCCGCTCGGGCTATATCTACCAGGTGAACAACGCTTATTGCACCTACCTGAGCGCCGACCCGACCGCCCACGTGGTCAGCGCAACGGCTAACCGGCTGCTGGTGATCAACGAAGCCCAGGATGTGGGCCTGCTCAAGTACGACAAGGATATCGATCCAATGGCGGCCAGCACGAATGCTACCAAATTGTTCTCGGGGACACGCTGGACGGGCAGCACACTCCTGGAACGCGAGTACCAACTGGCGCTGAAGGCCGAAAAGCAGGACCGGCTCAGGCGGGTATTCTTTTTCACTGCGGATGATGTCAGGGCGGCTGCACCAGAATATGGTAAACACGTGGATGGTGCCATCGCCCGGCTCGGCCGGCAGCACCCGCTGGTGAAGACCCAGTATTTTTGCGAGACGATCGAGGCGCAAGCCGGCATGTTCCCGCCGGGCCGGCAGGCGCTGATGCGCGGCAGCCATTCCAGTCTCGAGTCTCCTGTCCCCGGTCGCATTTATGCCTTCCTGATCGATGTGGCTGGCCAGGATGAAAGCCGATCCACCGGCGCTGTAGGGGCGGACGGCGTCAGTCCGTTCCTTCTCAACCCGGGCCGGGACAGCACGAATTTGAAAATTGTGGAGGTGGACATGAGCACGGTTTCCCTGATCGGGAAACCAAGCTACCTGACGATGTTCCGCAAGGAATGGACGGGGGCAAGCCACGTAACCGTCTTTGGAGCGCTGCGGGGACTGGTGCAAACCTGGAAGCCCATGCGCATCGTGATCGACGCGACCGGCGTGGGGGAAGGACTGTGGTCGCTGCTGGATAATGCTTTTGGTCCGGATGTGGTCATCCCGGTGAAGTTTTCGGCCAGGCTGAAAAGCGAGCTGGGCTATGGGTTTATCGGCATTATCGAAAGCGGCAGGTACCGGGAATATCATCCCTTCCCGGATGAACTGCGCATCCAACTGGACAAGTGCCGGTCGGAGATCGTGCAAGGCCCCTCCAGGCTGATGCGCTGGGGCGTGCCGGATGGGACGCGCGACGAGGCCAGTGGAGCATTGGTGCACGATGACGACCTGATCACCGGGGCGATGTGCACGCTGCTGGACCGGCTGGATTGGCGCATACCAACACAGCCCATATTTGTCTATGCAAAGGATCCATTGGAGGGGATGGATAGGAATTATGGGGAACTAAAGGATTGGGAAATAAGGGAATTCAGGGAATTAGGGTTTTAGGGGAGAGAGGAAAAGGAAGGGGGAAGGGTGGATGAATACCTTCTTACGCATTCATCCACAACCCGCCCGTCGCCTCCATCCAATCCACGATCTTTTCCACGGCGTGCGGGATGTCGTTATCCGAGATATCCAGCTCCAGCCGCGGCAGGCGCGACTCGCCCACCAGCCGCGTCATCAACTCCTGCTCGCGAATGAAAACTGACAGGTCGTTGTACTGGTCCGGTTTGCCGGAAACTTTCAGGCGTTCCTGGCGGGCTGCGGCAAAAGATTCGGGCGAGCGCTGCAGGAACACCAGCCGGAAGTTGAGTGGCAGCAGGCGCTGCTCCAGCCAGCCGAAATCGTAATCCTTGCCATAGGTCTGCAACTGATAGGCGCGTGTCGAGATATGGAAGCGGTCCACGATCCAGGAGTAGTAACGCTGCAGCTCGAACAGGCGCAGCCAGGTGGCGTAGGTCTCCATCGCCATGGCCGCCTCCTGAGGCTCGAAGTTGATCAGCCCGCGCCCCCACGGGAAGTTGGTAAAGGCGCACCATTCGGCTGAGATGAGCGGGGAGGGATAGCGATACTTGCGCGGCCCGACGATGCGCGGGTGCTCGTTCAGAGCGAAGGCGATCTCGGTTTTGAAGGTCAGGCGGGTGCCTTCCAGGATGATCTTTGGAGTGAGTTTGTTACCCATGCCTTGAATTATACGTGCTAATGTCATTGCGAAGGAGCGTAGCGACTGAAGCAATCTCCTGACTGAAGCAATTTCCTGAATAAAGCAATCCTCAGGCTTTAGGAGATTGCTTCGCCGGGCTTTCGCCCTCCTCGCACGTGTGCCTGCGCACGCCTGTACCTGCCTGTGCTAGTACCGCAGGTACTAGTGCGGCATTGGCGCAGGTAGTGCAGGCAATGACACTGGTAATAATTTCTAACAATAGGTTTAGATTGCATGCTGGATTTTTATGGTATCATTTTCACCCTATGGATGACAAAATCACCATCATCGAAGGTCCACCCCCTGTATTCGAACCCGTCCAGGATGGCTGGGCGCTGGGTCTCGGCGAGGGGCCGCGCTTTCCATTGACCCTGCTCACCCGTCTGCGCACGTTCAACGGCCCGGCGCTGGTGGAACGCTGCTACCGGCGCTGGCACCTCAACCAACCCATTCACCTGGAATATCGCAATGATCTTGGCTTGGAAGAACAGGCGCCCATCGTGGCAGCCCGCTCGGTCGAAACAGAAGACGGGCACGTGCTCCTGCTGTGGGTCCAGTTGGACCCGCAAAAAGTCCGGCTCGAGTCCGACTCGGGCGAGGATGAAGAGCCGGGAGATGAGGACAATCCTTCGTGAGAGGGATTAATGGTCCGGATCCCCCCGGCTGTTATTATTTCAAGACTTCCGCAGAATTTTTTATCCGCTAATCTTCGCCAATCAGCACGAATAAAAGAACGGATTAGTGAAGATTAGTGTAGATTAGTGGATTATATTAAATTTCGTCACATTAATCATAGGGCTGTGTGGTTTTTGTCATATTGACTCCGGGGGCTTTATCGTGTACCTTTAAGTTGTAAGACAACCTGGCGGAATTGCCTATGCAGAGAGTAGTCCCATAAAAACGCTATGAAGCGGGCCGCCCGTCCGGGGAGCCCGCTTATATTTTCGCCACATTACCCATCCCATAAGGAGATGAACATGTCAGGAATAAATGAGTTTGAAATGGCCCAGAAGCAGTTCGACCATGTCGCCGGCCTGCTCAATCTGGACCCGCAAATTGCCGAGGTGCTGCGCTGGCCATTGCGTGAATTCACCTTCCGCATCCCGGTGCGTATGGACGATGGAACGCTCAGGGTCTTCACCGGCTTCCGTGTCCAGCATAACGATGCGCGCGGCCCCAGCAAGGGCGGCATCCGTTTCCACCCTGCTGAGACACTCGACACCGTCCGCGGTTTGTCCATGTGGATGACCTGGAAGTGTGCCGTGGCCGACATCCCGCTGGGCGGCGGCAAGGGCGGCGTCATCGTCGACCCGGCCACCCTTTCCACCGACGAAAAGGAACGCCTGTGCCGCGGCTGGGTCAAACAGATGTGGCGGAACATCGGTCCGCGCCAGGATGTCCCGGCGCCGGATGTTTACACCACACCCCAGATGATGGGCTGGATGATGGATGAGTATTCCAAGCAGGTCGGCCAGTACACGCCCGGTGTGTTTACCGGTAAGCCACTCGGGGGCGGCGGCTCGGAGGGACGCACCGAAGCGACCGGATTCGGCGTCATTTGTACCGTGCGCGAGGCCATGAAATATCTCGGAATGGATCCTAAAAAATCCGTGGCCGCATTACAGGGCTTTGGGAATGTAGCCCAGTATGCTGCGATCGGTTTCATCGAAATGCTGGGCGGCAAAGTGGCCTGTGTTTCCTGCTGGGATCACATCGACAAAAAGGCTTACACTTACAGCCATCCAGACGGTGTGGATCCATACTTCTTGATGACCATCGTCAACGAATATAATGAAATTAATCGGGAAAAGGCCGTCAAGGCCGGTTATGTGGTCGAAGAAGCAGATGCCTGGATCACCAAGGAGGCGGATGTACTGATCCCGGCTGCACTCGGTGGACAGATCAACGCAGAAACCGTTGGGAAGATCTCCAGGCGTGTCAGGATTGTGGCTGAAGGCGCCAATGGCCCAACTACCCCGGAAGCCGATGAGTATTTCAAGCAGCACAACATCTTTGATATCCCGGATTTCCTGTGCAATGCCGGCGGTGTAACCTGCTCATACTTCGAAAGCGTTCAGAACGATATGAACTTTTACTGGACGAAGCAGGAAGTATTGGAAAAACTTGATACAAAAATGACCCAGGCTTTCCATGGCGTCCTGGATATGTCGCTCAAGCATAAAGTCAACATGCGCGACGCAGCTTACATGGTCGCGATTGACCGCGTGGTCAAGGCCATGCAAATGCGCGGCTGGGTATAAGTTGCTTCGCGGTCCCCGAAGAGGAGAATAGTGAAAAAAGAAGGGTGCGGTGGGCGCTTTGCCCCCGCCTGTCCTGCTCACTTTGCAGGGCACCCTTCTTTTTTCTTCTTTTCCCCTTACTTTTGAGAAAGCCTTATAAAACAGGGCTGCCAGGCATACCCTGGTGTCCCTGTTGTTGTATAATAGGCCTGTATAGGAGAGGAAGAGTGCAACCATGAGTCTTCCAGAAGAACAACCCACATCGGAAGAGCCTGCCGCCTCGCAGGAATCTCCATCCGAGCAAGAGACATTCCCCGAAGAGACCGCATTGCCCGAAGGTTTCACGCCGCTTGGCGGGACGTCCCGTCAACCCCGCGCCCGCCGCAGGCGGGCGAATCGCATGTTGGTCCCCCCTGGCACGGATGAGCGTGCGGCACTTTTGGACAACCTGGCCCGACGAGCTTCGCCATCTTTTGAATTCTTCCTGTTTTCCATTTTTGCTGGAGCTGTTCTGGGCGTCGCCTACCTGATGGATTCCCCGGCTGTGCTCCTGCTGGGAATCTTGCTCGCCCCGCTATTGACACCCTGGGTGGGCCTGACGCTGTCCATTCTGACCGGCTCCTGGCGTTTCTTCTTCCTGACCCTGGGCGGGCTGTTGGTCGCCAGTGTGTTGGTCTTTCTGACCGGGGTACTGGCCGGGTTGGCCGGGCATCTCTGGCTGCCCCTGCCACTTTTCCAGGCTAACTTCCATTCGCACTTATGGTGGCCGGAACTCATCTTCGTGATGTTGGGGGCAATCCTGCTGACAATCTCATTCGTCCGTTCCGAGCAGAAGCCGGTCGTGCCGAGTATCATGCTTGCCTATGGGCTATTCCTGCCGCTCAGTGCAGGCGGCGTTGGACTGGGGCTGGGTGCCACGCCTATATGGCCGAACGGCGTACTAGTCTTCCTCGTTCACCTGGCGCTCTCCATACTGGTCGGAGGCCTCACCCTGGCCGCCCTGCGCTTCAAACCAATCAAGGCAAGCGGTTATCTTCTCCCAATCATCCTCGGCTTGCTCTGCCTGGCAGCCCTGGTTTATTTTACTGGATTGCCACAGGTTCTCCGGGATGAAATCGTCGCAACGCACCACTCTGCGCCGACACCCACCGCCGCCGTTGTGTTGCCCACTATGACTCCTCCGGCCCTAACACCGACCCCAACCGCCTCCCCCGCCTCCACCGCCTCCTCCGCGCCCTTCGCCGCCTCCACGGACACACCGGTTAATTCACCTGCGGCTTCGTCTACTCCTCCGCCCGCGCCAATTGCTTCCTACGCGGTCATCAGCGCTCCCACAAAATACGGCGGGGCACCGGTTCGCAAAGAGGCGGCCATTGGAGATACGATTACCGTCCTGAATAACGGCAGCCTGGTTCAGGTTCTGCCCGAGACTGCGAATGTCAATGGCACCATCTGGGTGCATATCCGTATGGAAAATAATGTGGACGGCTGGGTGCTGCAGGACGTCCTCAGCGCGACCACACGCACCTTTCCGCCGGATTCCACTTTTACTCCTGAGCTGACCCCCTAGCTTTTATCTCCGATTGGAGTTTCTACCATGACCATTCATTTTGGCACAGACGGTTGGCGCGCCGTTATCTCGGATACATTCACTTTCACCAATCTGCGCATGCTCAGCCAGGCCATTGCGGATGCAGTGGCCTCCGAGAGTTGGGAAAAATCCGGTAATAATAATGGCGGCCACACTCCGGACCCAAAGAAATTTGTCGTTGGCTTCGATACCCGCTTCCTCTCCGACCGTTACGCCGGGGATGTGGCGCGTGTCCTGGCTGCCAACGGCTTTATCGTCTATCTGGCGCAGGCAGACGCTCCCACACCTGCCATCTCCTACGCGGTAAAAAATCTGAATGCGATTGCGGGGGTGATGATCACCGCCTCCCATAATGCCCCGCGTTACAATGGCGTCAAGCTCAAGGCTGCCTATGGCGGATCGGCCCTGAACGAGCAGTGCCACCGGGTGGAAGTTTACCTTAACGACAATGAAGAACGTGCCCGCGGCCCGAATCTGATGGACTTCGACGTGGCACGTGAAAAAGGCCTCATCCAAAGGTTCAATCCTCTGCCGGCTTATTTCGATCATTTACGCACCCTGATCAACTGCGATCTGATCGCCGAAAACCCGCAATGTTTTGTCGTGGACTCCATGTACGGTGCCGGGCGTGGCGTAATCAAATCCTTTTTGCAGGGGACAGGCTGTGAGATCACCGAGATTCGTGGCGAGATGAACCCGGGTTTCGGCAACATCCATCCCGAACCAATTGCCAAATACCTGGGTGCGCTGGCCGGCGCAATCGGCGCGGGAATGGGGAATTTTGGCGTGAGCACCGATGGCGATGCAGACCGGATCGGTGCCATGGATGAACATAGCAATTTCGTGGATCCACATAAGATCATGGCGCTGGCCTTGCGCTATCTGGTGGAGAAACGCGGCTGGAACGGTGCGGTGGTCCGGACGGTCTCGACCACGCGCATGATCGACCGTCTGTGCCAGCGCTATGGCTTGAAGCTCTACGAGACGCCGGTCGGCTTCAACCACATTGCGGAATACATGATGACCCAGGACATACTCATCGGCGGCGAAGAGTCAGGTGGTATCTCTTTCAAGGGGCACATCCCTGAAGGGGATGGACCGATCATGGGATTGTTACTGGTCGAAATCATCGCGGCGGCGCACAAATCCTTGCATGACCTGGTGGAAGAATTGCTGTCAGAGGTTGGGCCGGCCTATTATGAACGCAAGGATTTGCGTCTGCAACATCCGGTTGCCAAATCCGCGATGACCGATTTCATGATCAAGCAGGCCCCGGCAGAGATCGGCGGACAGAAGGTGGCCGAAGTCGGCCATGTCGACGGAGTCAAGTACATCATGGCCGACGACTCCTGGCTGCTGATCCGGCCCTCCGGTACCGAACCGGTGCTGCGCGTCTATGCCGAAGGCCGCAGCCGGGAAATGGTCAAATCCTTGCTTGGATATGGTGAAACGGTAGCCGCCAGTGTAACGTAGCCCCTGCTCCACCCCAGGACTTCCGTAATGGCAGGCGGGATAAGGACCTGTTTAGGTGTATGATTATGGTGATGACATCCTTGGCAAGCATTTTGGATCGAATGACGAGCGCGGGTGAATTGACCGTAGCACTGCCCGACGGTTCCATCCGCTGCACTGCCTGCGGACACCGCTGCCTGATACGGAAGGAACGGCGTGGCATCTGTCAGGTGCGTTTCAACCAGGCTGGAGAATTGCGCGTACCCTGGGGTTATGTGGCCGGACTTAACCCCGACCCGATCGAAAAAAAACCTTTTTACCATTTCCTGCCCGGATCCACAGCTCTGACCTTTGGTATGCTCGGCTGCGACTTCCATTGCGGTTACTGCCAGAACTGGCTGACCTCGCAGGTTTTGCGCGAGCCGGTCGCGGATGAGTCGGTCAGTTTCGTGCGGCGCATTTCTCCAGAACAAATTGTGGAGACGGCACGCCGGAATGGTGCGGGAGTAATTGCCTCTTCCTACAACGAGCCGCTCATCACCAGCGAGTGGGCCGTGGCAATCTTTCGGCAGGCCGTTCAAGCCGGGATAAAGTGTGTATACGTCTCAAATGGCAATGCCACGCCCGAAGTACTGGAGTACCTGCGGCCTTATCTGACCGGCATGAAAATTGACCTGAAATCCATGCAGGACAAGAACTACCGGCAGTTAGGCGGGGTTCTAAAAAACGTACTGGACACGATAAAGCGGGTCAAGGAGCTGGGAATCTGGCTGGAGGTGGTAACGCTGGTTGTCCCAGGCTTCAACGACAGCACGGCTGAGCTGTGGGAGGCGGCCCGCTTCCTGTCAGCTATATCCCCAGACATTCCCTGGCATGTGACCGCCTTCCACTCGGACTATAAAATGAGTGACACCGACAACACACCCGCGCGCACGCTGCTGCGTGCGGCTGAAATCGGGCGCGAGTCTGGACTGCATTACGTCTATGCCGGGAACCTGCCGGGGAGAGTGGATGAGTACGAGACAACTTTCTGCCCCAAATGCAACACCGCCCTGGTGAAGCGGACTGGCTATTTTGTTCACGGGGTGAGTGTCACGCCGAGTGGAACCTGTCCAAAGTGCGGGACGGCGATTGCCGGCGTATGGTACACGGTTTAGAAGTACGGGTGCTGCGTATACCATAGGTCAGGCTTTTCATAGTTAAGCCACCTCTAGAAAGCAAGCCCACGTGTTTATGAAAGAAGCAGTACGGGTGCTGCGTATACCATAAGCCAGGCTTTTCATAGTTAAGCCATCTCGAGAAAGCAAGCCCACGTGTTTATGAAAGAAGCAGTATAATGCCGCCATGCTTACCCCCCCAAGACACTCCAGGCATTCGTCGGTTTCCCCGCTCGTGTATATGCTCATACCGCTCGCATTCTTCCTAGGGTTAGGAGGCGGATACTTGCTGTGGGGTAGTACCAAATCCTCGCTCGCTGCCGATACTACTTCGGTCAAGCGCGTGGATGTCTCGACAGACAACGATCCATCCATAGGACCGGCTAACGCCCCCGTCACCATCATCGAATTCGGCGATTACCAGTGCCCCTATTGCGAGGCTTGGTTCAAGCAAGTCTACCAGCAGTTGCTGGCAAGTTATCCAAACCAGATCCGTTTCGTCTACAGGGACTTGCCGCTGCCAATGCATTCCGAGGCAGAACCGGCCGCTGAGGCGGCGGACTGTGCGGGGGAACAAGGTGCCTATTGGAAATACCACGACGCTCTTTACGGCCAGCAATATGGCTTAAACCGCGCCGCTTACGAGCACTATGCCTCTGACCTGGGTCTGGATGGTAAGGCTTTTGCTGCCTGTCTCGATAGCCGCCGTTATCAAAGTGAGGTTGAAGCGGATGCCAATGATGCAGCCAAGGTTGGCTTAACCGGCACGCCATCTTTTGTAATCAATGGCAGAATTCTCATCGGGGCACTCCCCTTCTCGGATTTTAAAACCGTAATTGACGAAGAACTGGCTGCAAAACCCTGACCTTTTAAAATGCCCGATGGGGCGCTTTCACGGGAGTACATGAGATATGAAAAAGTTTATTGCGATTGCAGGGAACATTGGCGTAGGTAAAACCACGCTGGTCGAGATGTTATGCGAAAAAATGGAGTGGACGCCGTTTTTTGAGCCGGTGGCGGAGAACCCCTACCTGGTCGATTTTTACCGGGATATGCAAACCTGGGCTTTCCACTCGCAGATCTTCTTCCTGACCCACCGCTTGCGCGCCCACCACCAACTTGCGCAATATCCTTCCTCTGTGATTCAAGATCGTTCCGTCTACGAAGATGCCGAGATTTTCGCTCACAACCTGTTCCTGCAAGGACATATCCGCCCGCGTGATTACCAGACTTATCGTGAGCTCTACCTGACCCTGGTCGAGTTTCTGCCTCCACCCGATCTGGTCATCTACCTGCATGCCTCCGTGCCGACCCTGATCCAACGTATTAGCAGGCGCGGGCGCGACTACGAACGTACCATCCCGGCGGACTACCTCGCCAGTTTGAATAACCTGTATGAAACCTGGATTTCAGATTTCACCCTTTGCCCTGTGCTGACCGTCCCGGCTGACGACGTTGATTATGTGGCTCATCCTGGTCATCTGGAGTTGATTGTGAGCAAGGTTGAGGAAAAATTGACCGGCAAAGAGGAGGTTATCTTTGAGCCGGAAGAAGTAGCCCGTGCGGCTTTTTATTAAAGGCCAAATTCCCCGGTAAACCGGGGAATTTTTATTCCAGGAACACGTCCCATTTCCAGCGGCTTTTCAGCCAGAACAACCCATCTTCCAGGCTACTCGAAATCCTGGAGACAAAGTTGCCACATTCGGAAGAAATCAGCCAATCCGGGGCTGAAGAACCCTGCGCGCAGATGGATCCAGAGCTCGATTCGACTGTTACGGTAGTATTGGGCCTGCCCGGGCTGGGAGAGCAGGTAAAACCCCAAACTCCGGTCCCGTCCGGGAGACGGCACCAGGTTTGATCAGCTATCTCAACCGCAGGATAGGTATATGCATCCGCAACACGCCCATCCGATCTCAGCAGGCGGACCGTGGCGCCACCATCGCTCAGGGAGATGCCAGTCTGCAAGCCAAAGAAGGCGGCAATCTGGCGCGGTTGCAAGGTCATATCTGGCAGAGTGAAGGTCTTAATGCTTCCAATGCCGGTATCCAGTTTCCATCCCTTCACATTAAGGGCACTGGGGCTCACGTTAATGATCTCGATATACTCATCCCGAACGTTGGCTATCCCGTCGCCGTTCCAGTCGGTCCGCGGGTGCGGTAGGAACTCATTTAGGTCAACCACAGCAGGTATGGCGGTAGGGGCATGCGTGGGCGTGCGAGTAGGTGTGATTGTGATTGTGGGGGAGGGCGTTGGACTGGCCAGCGCCACCCCGGCACACAACACAGAGGCGTTGGCCTGGGATTGCGGGTTGGCAGGAGAAATGAGGCTAAAGTCATTGGTATTATTACCGGTATCGTAGCAGGAAGTATTGCCGCCGGGTTTGCGCTCGTAACTCTGGTTGGAAGTCCCAGGGATTGGCGTGGGTGTTCCCGCCAATGGTGCCACCGGGAGGGGTGCCAGGGGCGTCCCTTCGTAATAGGTTGTATCCGCACACATCCCGACTTCGTCTACCACCGCACCGGCAAACGAAATCAGGGCCAGGCCGCTGGTATCAGCGATACCGGGAGAGAATCTCTGATCTGCGTTGGTAATGCTAGAGTAGGATGCGTATGCGGCAACCAGGTAATGCTGGCCGGGCTGAAGGATGGTACCGTAGTAGATGTTAACCAACGTCGAAATGCTAGTACCGCATCCGCTCGACTTTTTGATTACCCAATCTCCAATATCCACAAGTGTTCCGGTGGGGTTATAGAGTTCGACGAATTCATCATTTGCTCCCAATGGTCCTATTGTGCGGAATTCGCTGATAACGATGTGATGCGGCGCTTTGGGAGTGGAAGTTGAAGTTGGAAGGGTTCCAGTATTAGTAATGGTGAGCGTGGGTGTTTGCGTGGGTGTACCGGTGGAGGTAGCAGTATCGGTGAACGCAGACGTCAACGTGAGCGTGGGTATTTGAGTGGGCGTACCAGTGGATGTGGCAGTGTCGGTGAACACCGGTGTCAAAGTGAGTGTTGGAGTGGCGGTTGCTGTCACAGTATCCGCCGGTGTGTCGGTGAGCGTAGGCGTCAATGTGCTTGTCGGGGTATCGGATGGCGCACCCTGCTGGGCCGGAATCTGCACTGGCGCAGCGCGCACGCGGCTAGCCGCTGCCACAATAAATAGGCTACCCGCCAGGAGTACCATTGCAAATATGCATAAAATAATATGCTTGTTGCATAACATGATTGGAGTAACAACCTCGTGGCAATGATAGCACAATGAGCCGTTGTGTGGCGCGCAACTACCACACTGATCTGTGGGTATTGACTCAACGGTTAGCGAAGTCTAACGGGGCTCGATCACCAGTTTGATCGCTGTGCGGACTTTGTCCTCAATCTGTACGTCGACAAACTCCGGCACACACACCACATAAATTTCATCACCCTTGAGGTAGCCGGTCGCCAGTACGAGCGCCTTGACGGCCTGGTTGACCGCCCCTGCTCCAATTGCCTGCACTTCCGCCCGTTTGTGTTCGCGGACGACGCCCGCGATTGCCCCGGCGACTGCGGATGTACGGGAGGTTGCGGACACTTTGATTATATCCATAGCGATTCTCCCTTGAGCGAACGATCATTGCGAGGGGCACGATTATCATTTAAAATTGTACATTATTTGGGGTCGCGATACAAGATGCTGTGAACATCAACTAGGGCTTTCTCAAAGCAAAGAATTGTGCGAAAAAAAGGGTACGGCGGGCGCAAAGCGCCCGCCGTACCTTTTTTTTCGCTTCTATCGATTCAATTACCAGGTATAACCGAAGCCATCTCGATACGCTCGCCCAGCGGCGGGTGGTCGTAGAACATAAACACCACCCACTTCTCCGGGTCCACTTCGCCCAGGTTCTGGTTCGCCAGGCGGATAAATGCCGAAGCAAAGGCCTGGGCTTTTCCGGTACTCTGGAGGGCATATTCATCCGCCTTGCGTTCGCGCCAGCGTGAAATTGCATTTTCCAGCGGTTGCGTGAGTAACCCGAAGGCGCCAAGAACTAATCCAAGGGCCGGGAGACTGGCGATGTCGGCCGGGCCGGAAAAGCCAAAATAGCCGGCTGTCCAGTGCAGTGCCAGGGAAGCCAGGTATAGCCCGCCCAGGGTCATGACCGTTCCGAAAGCCATCAGGATGGGAATATCTTTATGGACATGATGCCCCAATTCATGAGCCAGGACGGTTTCGATTTCATCCAGTGAGAATTCGTCGATCAGGGTATCACCAAGCACGATGCGGCGTGTATTGCCTATGCCGGTCAGGGCGGCATTGGCAGCCTTTGTCCGTTTGGACATATCAAACTTGTACACACCCCGCACCTTCGTGTTGGCGCGCCCGGCCAGCTTCATCAGCCGTTCGGCCAGTTCGGCATGCTCATCGCCTAGTGGAACAAATTTGTTGAAAAGTGGCATGATCAAGATGGGAGCCAAGTTGGACAGGATAACGGTAAAAACCAGGATACCGGCACCTGTCCACAACCACCACCAGCCGCCAGTAAGCCGCAGGGCCAGATACACCAATTCAAGCAAGATCAATCCCAGTGGCGCGCTGATCAGCAGGCCTTTCAACTGGTCCACCACCCAGCTTTTGAAATTCTGAGTGGATTGACCGAAACGATGGGGCAGGACGAAACCAGAATAATAGCCCAGCGGCAGTTCGAGCAGGGAGGCGATACCGCCGAAGATGACAATGAAACCGAGCACAAGCAGCCAGTCATTGGTCATGAAGGTTTTCAGCCAACCTGCCAGGCTTTTTGCCCAGCCGAAGAACAACCAAGCCAATAAATAGACAGCGCCGGCGAGCGTATCCAGAAGCCAAACCCGCCGGCGAATGCGGGCATATTGTCTGGCTTGTTCCTGCTTTTCGGGATCGAGAGTGGTTGTAGTCATGGTCTTATTTTGCCACAGACTCTGCGGAATGGTCAGGGTGATCCGGCGATATAATATAAAGAATTAATCTATAACCCTTCACCTGCATTTTTAATGTGGTTACCCTTACGGGTACGCTGTTAAACCTGAAAAAATTCGCTGAATTCGTTTTTTTGCGAAATTCGCGTTGAGGATCACCTGTCAAACCGTCCACATTTTTAATGCGCATACCCTTATAGATATGCTCGTAAACCTGAAAACAATCGTGTAATTCGTATTATTCGTGCAATTCGTGTTTAAAATTGGCTTTTAAAATAAAATGGATTGAGGTGCTTGATATGGAAGAACTCGCCCCCGGATTATCTGCCGAACTCACCCACACCGTCACAGATGCCGATACCGCCTCCAAATGGGGCAGCGGGCTGGTAGCCGTTTTCTCGACTCCGGCCCTGGTCGGGTTTATGGAAAGCGCCGCCGTAGCGGCGTTGGCCGGACACCTGCCTCCTGGCCAAACGACCGTGGGCGGGCGCATTGACGTGCGCCACTTGGCCGCAACACCGGTCGGGATGCATGTGCATGTCCGGGCGGAGCTGACTGCCTTAGAGGGTCGCAAGCTGTTTTTCAAGATACAGGCATGGGACGAGGTTGATCTGATCGGTGAAGCCAACCATGAACGCTTTGTCGTTGATGAGGCCAAATTTCTTGGGCGGGCACAGGCAAAGGTCAAAGGCTAGGGTGACCAAGTTGCCCGGGAAATCCAGCCAAGCAAATCAGCCTTTCAGCAGTTTCAAAATTTCTTCTGTTTTCATCACCTGCCCGTAGGATTTGAGCGCTGCCAGGAAGGCTGCCTGGACGTATTTCGCCGGAACCTACGTCTCAGCGTAGGTCAAGGCGCGCGTGGCGCAGGCGTCCGCCGCCAGTAGGACCGGATAGCCGAAGTCCGCCGCGGCGCGCATGCTGGCATCCACGCACATGTGGGTCATCATTCCGCATAGAGCCAGACAAGAGAAAACCCTAATGTGCTTTCAGGATGACCGATCCCAATGCAATTGTTGAACCATCTGCGGCGCTGACATCAACGAATTGTAGGATGACCCAATCGGTGATACCGGCAGAACTCAAATTAAAGTCATGCGAGAATGTCCCCGCGGTTCCTCCGGAGGGCGTGACCGTCACGGTGGCTTCATTGACCTTGGTGCCATCCGTCTTGTAAATATGGTAGGCCAGCGTATTTTCGAAGGGCAATACGGTCACGCTGCCATTGACGGTGAATGGATTGCTCAGCGTAGTCCAGATGCCGGGCGATCCGATGTTGATGATATGTTCCACTCCAGCGGTGGTGGAGATCACGCGCATCAGCCAGAGCTTGTTGTCG
>JBEKVG010000006.1:0-19572 GCA_049514195.1 Anaerolineales bacterium
AATGGCGAAAGCATTTGGCCGTGTAATCCAGATACAAGGAAGTGTGGTGGATGTAGAGTTCCCTGAAGGCGAACTGCCCGATGTGTTTGAGGCCCTCGAAATTCCGCACGATAGTGGCGTGCCGCTGGTATTGGAAGTGGAAAAACATCTTGGCTTGGACAGGGTACGTTGTGTATCAATGGACACAACCGATGGCTTACAGCGTGGATTACCTGCCACAGCGACCGGTTCACCGATCATGGTGCCAGTGGGGGCTAAGACCCTGGGACGGATATTCAATGTCCTGGGTCTGCCGGTGGATCAAAAGGGACCGGTTGAAGCTGACCAGTACTACCCCATTCATCGCCCTGCACCTCTTTTCTCCGAGCAGTCCACCCACACCGAGATTTTTGAAACTGGCATCAAGGTCATTGATCTGATTACGCCTTTCACAAAAGGCGGCAAAACTGGCATCTTTGGCGGAGCAGGCGTTGGCAAGACCATTATCATCCAGGAACTCATCCGTTCTGTTGCCACAGTGCACAAGGGCAATTCGGTCTTTGCCGGGGTAGGTGAGCGCAGTCGTGAAGGCACACAACTCTATCGCGAAATGCTCGAATCGGGTGTCATGAAGGATACCGTCATGGTCTTTGGCCAGATGAACGAGCCGCCCGGCGTGCGGCTGCGCGTGGCGCTGACGGCGTTAGCGATGGCGGAGTACTTCCGCGACCAGGGTCGCGATGTCCTGCTCTTCATCGATAATATTTTCCGCTTTACCATGTCCGGGTCGGAAGTGTCGGCGCTGCTGGGGCGCATGCCTTCGGCGGTGGGGTACCAGCCCACCCTGGCAACGGAGATGGGCGAATTGCAGGAACGCATCACCTCCACCAAACATGGCTCGATAACGTCGATGCAGGCCGTCTACGTACCGGCCGACGACTATTCGGACCCCGCGCCGGTTGCTACGTTCACACACCTGGATGCCACCATTGCTTTGGAACGTTCCATTGCTGAAAAAGGCATTTATCCGGCCGTGGATCCATTAGCCTCCACCAGCCGTATCCTCGATCCGAACATCGTCGGAGCAGATCACTACAACACCGCCCGCGAATGCCAGCGCATCCTCCAGCGTTACAAGGATTTACAGGATATCATAGCCATCCTTGGCATTGACGAACTGAGCGAGGATGACAAATTGGTCGTCTCGCGTGCTCGCAAGATAGAACGCTTCTTTTCACAGCCGTTCTTCGTGGCGGAAGTGTTTACCGGTGCCTCTGGAAAATATGTGCCGATCAAGGAGACCGTGCGCGGTTTCCGCGAAATTCTGGATGGAAAATGCGATGACCTGCCTGAACAAGCTTTCATGATGGCAGGGGCGATTGATGAGGTGCGCGAAAAAGCCGAGAAACTTGTCCAAAACGCTTGAGATCGTGTCAGGTGTTCCGGTGTTCCCGTGTCACGTGAAACGGGAGCACATGACACCGGAGAATTGATATGTCCATTCGCTGTGAAATCATTTCACAAGACCGCACCGTCTTTCAGGGGCCTGCAGATATGGTACTTCTCCCTGGTACGGACGGGGAGATGGGTATTCTGCCTCATCATGCGCCCCTCCTGACAACACTTAAGTACGGTATCATACGGGTGCGGACGCAAGGAGAGGAAACCATTTTCACCGTAGCCGGTGGAATTGCCGAAATTCAGCCTGACGTCGTTACCATACTGGCAGATGCGGCGGAGAATGTTGAAGAAATCGATGTTTTTCGCGCTGAAGCAGCCCGCAAGCGCGCTGAGGAAAGTCTTGCAAAGGGTATCCCGGCGAACACGGATAGCTATTTGACAATAGAGGCTGCCCTGCGTAAATCCAATTTGCGACTAGATGCGGTTCGACGTTACCGGCACGGACCTGCCAAGCCACCTCGGACATCCGACGAATCGAGATAATATGCCTACCTTTTCAAAAAATTTGGGAATAGATCTTGGTACCATTCAGACCCGCATTGCCGATTCCACTGGCATTCTGGTGGACGAACCGACAGTGGTGGCCATTGTCGTTGAAGAGCAAAAAATGGTCGAATTCGGCAAAGCAGCACGCGACATGTCTGGCCGCGTACAGCCGGACATTATTGAGGTGGCGCACCCTTTGCAGAACGGTGTGGTAGCAGATTATGAGATAACGGAAGCATTGCTGCGCTACCTACTCCAGCATGTCAGTGGGCCGATGCGTTTCTTCCGCCCGCGCGTAATGATCAGTGTTCCCTATGGTGTCACCAGCGTGGAATCGCGGGCTGTCCACGAGGCAGTGCTCCAGGCGGGGAGTCGGGAAGCCTATCTTATCCAGCAACCTCTGGCAGCGGCGCTCGGCGTGGACCTTCCGGTCAGTTCGCCTTCCGGGAACATGGTCATTTGCCTGGGTGGCGGAGCCACACAGGTGGCCGTCATCTCGTTATACGGGATTGTGGCCGCCGAGACGATGCGCACTGGAGGTCTCTTGCTGGATGAAGCCATTGTCAATTATGTGCGAAAAAAATACGGGGTCATTATTGGTCCGGACACGGCAGAACAATTGAAGATCCGGATCGGTGCGGCTGTTCCACAGGATAAAGAAGAAAGCCTGGAAGTGCAAGGACAAGACCAGGTCAGCGGGCTGCCTCGCCCGGTCACCCTGACCACTAGCGAAGTGGTCGAAGCGCTCCAGGAGCCTCTGAAGCATGTGATTGATACCAGCCGCCGTGTCCTGGAGAAAACCCCACCTGACCTGGTTTCGGATATTATTGACCGGGGTGTGGCTATCTGCGGGGGCGGAGCATTGTTACGAGGAACAGATAAATTACTGACGAAAGCTCTCGGTATCCCGGCTTATCTTGTGGATAACCCGACGACTTGTGTAGTGGAAGGGGCAGTCAAGGCGCTGGATATGTACTCAATCCTGAAGCGCAATCTGCCACCTGTTTAGGGATTGGGCTGGGCTTGTCCCGGTCTTTTCTTCCTTTGTCCAAGGTATGCTTTTGTGAACACCACTCAATTTCCTGAAGCTTTCACATCCAAGGAAATTGACTTGGACACGCCAAAGCTCTATTTCCCGGTCAAGAAAAGGTAGGTTAGTCGACACAGAAATCCACAAAACAACCGAAGGTGCGGATGCGTTGCCGGTTGTTTTCAAGTAGGTACAGGGCTATTTCTTTGGTTGTGTAAACAGCTTTACGGTCTCTGCCACGATGGAGGGAACCAACAGCAATGGCAGAACGATTCCCCATTGCTGCAAGCCCAAAGGCAGGGTGTTAAAAACATTGTTCAATCCGGGGATATAGACAACCCCCAACAGCAGTGCCATAGAAGATAAGAAAGCCAGATTCATGTTGTGGTTCTTGAAAACCCCGATCTTGAGGATGGGATAGCGCTCAGAACGGGAAGTGAAAGCCCGGAACAATTCAGAAGCTGAAAGGGTGACAAAAGCCATTGTCTCTGCCATTAAGTTTGAATGAGTGGGAAACCATTTCAGGCCAATAAAATAAGCTGCCAGGCTTACGGATGTAATGGCAATAGTTTGGGTGAGAATACCAAACTGCATAAACCGGTTGATGATGGGTTCCTTGGGAGGTCTTGGCGGTTGGGACATAATATCTGGGTCACCCTTTTCGGTGCCGAGGGCCAGTGCGGGAGCACCGTCGGTGACCAGATTCAGCCAGAGCAACTGGATGGCTGTCAGAGGAGAGTTCTTTGTGATAAGCATCCCCAGGAAAATGATCAGGATTTCGGCGATATTACAGGAGAGCAGATAGTAGACGAACTTGCGGATGTTGCTGTAGATCACGCGCCCTTGTTCGACTGCGTCCACAATACTGGCGTAGTTATCATCAGTCAGCACCATGTCGGCAGTTTCCTTGGCCACATCGGTACCGGTGATGCCCATGGCCACGCCGATGTTGGCGCGCTTGATGGCGGGTGCGTCGTTGACACCATCGCCGGTCATGGCAACCACTTCTCCATTCGCCTGGAGCGCGTCCACAATGCGAAGCTTGTGTTCGGGAGAAACCCGGGCAAAAACGTCCACCTGCTTGATCTCGTTTTTCAGGATATCATCGCTCATCCGATCCAGGTCTGCCCCGGTGAGGACATCGTGAGTGGGTTGTAAAAGTCCGATTTCCTTGGCAACCGCCCGGGCGGTGTTCGGGTAGTCACCAGTGATCATGATCGTGCGGATGCCGGCATGGGCAGCTTTCTCCATGGCATATTTGACTTCTTGTCGGGGGGGATCGATCATCCCTACCAGACCAACAAAAACCAGTTCCTTTTCTAGCTCTTTCATTGCAACGGATTCGGCCTTGGGAGCCTCTTCGACCACCCGGTAGGCCAATCCCAGCACGCGCAGGGCATCCTGTGTCATGGTGTTGTTGGCATCCCGAACGCGCTGGTGGAAGGCTTCGTCCATATGCATGGTTCTGTCATCCAGCGTTTGATAGGATGTGCACAGGGGGAAGATCAGGTCGGCTGCGCCTTTGACAGCGATCACATTCCAGCCGCGATTTTCGCTGTTCGTGAACGGAGAAATGTCTTCAAGCTTGGGTTCCCGGATATCGTGGATGGTTACCATGCGTTTGCGTTCCGAGTCGAAGGGGACCTCGTCTGCACGCGGATAGGCCTTAAGCAAATCTACGTTATAAGCATCTGCCTTGGCGGCCGCGATGAGTAATGCGCCTTCGGTTGGGTCACCTACGATCCGGTAGGACATCTCATCGCCCTCGACCGCCTCGAGTTGAGCATTGTTGTTAAGTGCGCCCACCCAGAGTGCGGTCTCCACACCGGAAAATTTGTGCAGGTCAGCCGATTTGCCGCCTACCTGAAATTCACCTTGCCGGGAATATCCCGTGCCGGTTACATCTACGAATTGTCCATCCACCCAGACGCGCGTGACAGTCATCTCGTTCTGAGTCAGGGTGCCGGTCTTGTCGGAGCAGATGACGGTGGCCGAGCCAAGTGTTTCAACAGACGAAAGCCGGCGGATCAGGGCATGCCGGTGGATCATCTCGCGCATCCCCAGCGCCAGGCTGATGGTCACTACGGCGGGCAGACCTTCTGGCACGGCCGCGATGGCTAGACTGACTGCTACAATAAAGAAATTAACCAACTCGCTTTTGGCTGCCTTAAGGTAGACCAGGATACCACCGCCGGCAGCGCTCAAGAGACTCAAGTTGGTATTTTCGACCAAGGCAATAATGAAGACGATTGCACAGATTGCCAGCGTTCCCCAGCCGAGAGTCTTGCCGAGTTGGTCCAGTCGTTTCTGGAGCGGGGTTTCCTCTTGGTCCACACCTTCAAGCATCCTGGCAATCAGGCCAAGCTGTGAGCGCATGCCCGTACCAACGACTACGCCACGCCCGCGTCCATAGGTAACTGTTGTTCCCATAAAGGCAGTGTTCTTTCGGTCGCCCAGGGGAATGTTCGCTTCCAGCTTTCTGGCGGCATTCTTTTGGACGGGGAGAGACTCGCCGGTCAGAGCAGCCTCCTCGATCTGGAGATTGACTGCTTCCAAGAGGCGAACGTCCGCTGGAATATGATTGCCTGCCTCCAAGTAGACAATGTCGCCCGGTACAAGATCGCGGGAGGGGATCGTCATATGACGACCGTCGCGAAGCACGTGTGCTTCCGGGGCGGCCAGTTTCTTGAGGGCGGCTAACGCTTCCTCGGCCCGCCTTTCCTGGATGATGCCCAGAATGGCATTTAGCAGGATGATGGCAATGATGGCGGAGGCATCCACCCACTCACCAAGCATGGCGGAAATAATGGAGGCTGCGATGAGCAGCATTACAATGAAGTTATTAAATTGCCCCCAGAGAAGTTGGATGAAGCCTGGACGCGGCGCCTCAGTGAGTTGATTGGGACCATAATGCACCTGTCGCCGGGTGACTTCCGTACTGGTCAGCCCGTTTTCACGGACTTTTAGATGTTCAAGGACTTCTTCTGGCGACAATGCATGCCAAGTTTCGTCTTGATGTAGGACAGGATTTTCAGTGTTCTGAAGAACAGACTTCTTCATCAATCATGCGTCTCCAATGAATAATTTTGTGGCTCTACCGTTCCGGGCCTCTCAAGCCTTTTCGATCTCAATCCGTGTACCGGGCGGGATGACAGCATCCTTAGGAACTACGACGATGCCATCCTGGACAGTCCAGTTTGGTGTGTTGATTTCTGTGCCGCGTGGGAACGGGCGGATGACCACGTCTGCACCTATGCGGGCATTCTTGTCGATGATAGCACCTTCAATATAGCAATTTGGGCCAATGCCAATGGGTGGCTGAGAAGGTTTTTCAGATGAGTAGTAGTCTGCGCCCATGACGACACTGTCTTTGATAACTGTCCCGCTGGAAATGATGCTACGAACGCCGATAACCGAATGGGTGATCTCGGCTTTCTGGATGCGGCAACCTTCAGCCAAGAGCACATTTTTCAGGAGGCTCTCTTCCACAGTGGAACCAGGTAGAAGGCGGGGATGCGTGTAAATGGGGTTTTCTGTATCATAGAAATTGAAGGCTGGAGTGGCAGTTGCCAGGTCTAGGTTGGTTTCGTAAAAGGAGCGGATGGTCCCGATGTCGCGCCAGTAACCGTCAAAATCATACCCATAGACAGAGCAGTCTTTGATGGCATGCGGGATAACATCTCCACCGAAATCATCAAAACCGGGATTATTGGTCAGCAGTTCAATTAAAGTGTCCGTTTTAAATAAATAGATGCCCATTGAACAGAGAAAAGGTCGCTGCTCGTCGGCGCGGCTGACGAATTTAGACAAGATGGCAGGGTCCTGCGGCTTCTCAACAAAATCGGTTATGTGGCCATCCTGGCTACGCTTGAGGATACCCAGGCTGGGAGCATCTGCGCGTTTGACTGGCTGGACAGCGACCGTGATGTCCGCAGCATGCTCCCAGTGGAATTCGGCTAAATGAGAGTAGTTCATGCGATATAAATGATCGCCGCTCAGGACAAGCACGTATTTGGCACGTGAAGAACGGAGTTGGAATAATTGTTTGCGGACAGCATCGGCGTTACCCTGATACCAGTCGGTGGATTCGGGGGTCTGTTCGGCGGCCAGGATCTCAACAAAACCAGTGTGGAAAGTATCAAAATTATAGGTTTGTGAGATGTGGCGGTGGAGAGAGTGCGAGTTGAACTGTGTCAGGACGTCAATCCGGTAAATGCCAGAGTTGATGCAATTACTGATGGGAATATCGATGAGCCGGTATTTTCCGGCAATTGGCACGGCCGGCTTTGAGCGGAGTTTATTTAACGGATAGAGGCGCGAACCGCGTCCACCCGCAAGGATGAGGGCCAGAATGTCATTCATGCCAGTCATAGGCATACCTCCGATAAACGAGATGGATGGGACAGGTTCTACTCTATATTTTATCCCATCTCCAACCGGGGAAATTGTCTCACAACTCTATCTTGATAAGAGATTAAAAACGCGGGACCACCTGCATGGCGGTCTCGCGAATGCTGGAAAGCGCACAGGCGACCGGGAGTTTTGCCTCCGTGTTGACGATCCACCTGTCCTGTGAAAGCGGGCGCTACTCCCCGACAAAGGGAAATTTTTTTGCGTCTGTTCAATAAATGGGGTAGGATAGGGGGTGTTCGGGCGGCGGAGCCACCCGAACACCCCCTGCCATCAGTTTATTGAGATGGCACCATTTATTGATATAATGCCGAAGGTGGGAATTGAACCCACAATCCCGTAAGGGAACACGATTTTGAGTCGTGCGCGTCTGCCAGTTCCGCCACTCCGGCCATCGTCAAGATTTTACCACAACTAAAAAGGTTAACGATGAAACTAGGAATTATCGGCTTTCCTCGATCCGGCAAGACCACCACCTTCAATGCATTGACGCGAGGCCACGCGCCGACCACTGCCTCGGCCGGGAGGATCGAAATCCACACCGCTGTGGTGGATGTCCCCGACCCACGCGTGGACAAGCTCTCAGCCATGTTCAAGCCGAGGAAAACCATCTATGCCAAAGTGACCTACGCGGATATCGCCGGGCTGGACAGCGGTGTGGCCAAATCCGGCCTGGCCGGTGCGCTGCTGAACCAGTTGACACAGATGGAGGGTCTGATCCACGTTGTCCGGTGTTTCGCGGATGACAATGTACCACATCCCTCCGGAAGCGTGGACCCGGCCCGTGACATTGCCTCAATGAACAGTGAACTCCTGCTCAACGATCTGATCGCCGTTGAGCGCAAACTGGAACGGCTGGTCGAAGAACGCAAAAAAGGCGGCACAGACAAGGTGTTGAATGAACGCCAGACAACGCTATTTACCCGTCTGCACGGAATTCTGTCAGCGGAGAAACCCCTGCGTGGGGTGCAGATTTCTACTGAGGAGGAGAAATTCCTCTCCGGCTTTGGGTTATTGACGCGCAAACCCATGCTCGTATTATTGAACCTGGGGGAGGGACAGGCTGTACCGGAAGTCCAGGCAGGGGCGCCGGTGATTGCCTTGCAGGGCAAGCTGGAGATGGAAATCGCCCAACTCCCGCCCGATGATGCAGCTCTCTTTATGTCTGAGTATGGCATCATCGAATTGAGCCTTAACCGCATGATCAGCATCTCGTACGACCTGCTCGACCAACAGTCCTTCTTCACCGTCGGCGAAGACGAAGTGCGCGCTTGGACAACCCGCCGGCATGCCGCAGCAGTCGAAGCCGCCGGAGAAATTCACACGGATCTGGCGCACGGCTTCGTGCGAGCTGAGGTGGTGGCGTATCAAGATTTGATGGCGTTGGGAGGAATGACCGAGGCCAAGGCTAAAGGCAAACTACGGCTGGAAGGGAAAGATTATATTGTGAAGGATGGAGATATCGTTCACATCCGGTTCAACGTTTAGAAAATCCAAAATTATGTTGACAGCAAAATATGGGCTTTCAGTATGGTCTCTCACTGACCTCTATTCCGGCCAGGATGGCCCGGACCTGGAAGGGATTTTTAAGAATCTTGAAGAGCAGGTGGTAATTTTTTGAGAAACTGTGCCCGCAACTCAAAGCCGATCTGTCGGTGAGCAGTTTCCTCGAAAAAAGAAGAAATGTCAAAAGGGATATTTATGCAAACTGTAACGACTCTCATTGAATTATGCGCTGCACGGCGTGCCCTACCCGAACCTGTGGGGCTGGTTCCCACCATGGGTTTTCTGCATGCTGGGCACATTTCCCTGGTGCAACGGGCGCGGGCTGAATGCGCCAGCGTGGCGGTCAGTATATTTATCAATCCGACCCAGTTTGGCCCGAATGAGGATCTGGCACAATATCCACGAAATCTGCCGCGTGACTTGGCCCTGCTCAAAGCTGCCGGGGCGGACCTGGTCTGGACGCCCACACCTGAGGGCATGTATCCGCCCGGATACCAGACCTGGGTGGAGGTTGCAGGACTGACCAAAGGCCTGGAGGGTGAAGTTCGCCCTGGGCATTTCCGCGGCGTGGCCACTATTATCAGCAAGCTATTTAACGCAGTCGAACCGGACAAAGCCTATTTTGGCCAAAAGGATGCTCAACAGGCGGCTGTCATCCGGCAGATGGTGAAGGATCTGGATTTCCTGGTTGACATTGTCATCTGTCCAATCGTGCGGGAACCGGACGGACTGGCCATGTCGAGCCGAAATGTTTATCTCAACCCCGAGGAACGCCAGGCCGCGACGATGCTATTCCACGCCCTGAGCGCGGCCAAGTCAGCCTATGATTCCGGCGAACGCAACGCCGAAAAATTACGCGCACTTGTGCGCGAGATGGTTGCGACCGAGCCGTTGGCGCACCTGCAATATATCTCATGTGCGGACTATGACACGCTGGAGGAATTGCAGCAGGTTACGGGGAAGAGCCTGCTCTCGATGGCAGTCTATCTTGGGAAAACAAGACTGATTGATAATTTTGTGATTGGATAAAATAGGGCCCCGGTTTTCCAAAGGACCGGGGCCTTCGTAGTTTGTAATTACCCTCGCAGGGCGGAAAGCAAAATCCCTGGAAGATAACGATAGCGCGGGTCTATGGTGATCCTTGCCACGCCCTTGGTGGTAATATGGGCGGTCTTGTTGGTGATGAACCAGGGCGGCTTGGGCAGGAAGGCAGGGTCGCCGTGCAGCCAGGTGCGCGGGAATGGGTAGAACGAGCCGCGCACCACTGTCCGCTCGGGCTTTTCGAACAGAAAAGAGTTACCGACGAAGCCAATCCCACTTTGAATGTCTCCGGAGTTATGCACGGGAAAAGCGCCCCAAGTGGCCTGAATCAGTAGGAAGGCGGCCGCATTCCAAATGTTGACCCCGATCGAGCCGTAATGCAAATCTGTCAAGGCTGTCTCAAAATCCGGGCCGAGTAGTTTCATCGTCTTTGGATGGATGATGACAGTGGCGCCGAGTGTACCGTACAGTTTCTCGTTACAGAATTGGACAGCGTTGCGTAAAAATTCAGCGGCATCCTTTCCCGGTAGGCTGGTCTGGGCGAGGATCGGGCCAAAAAATTCCTTTTGGAAACAAATTTCATTGGCTGAATCTGGATCCAGCCCAGTAATCAAGGTACGGGGGACCTCGCCACCCAGGATTTCGGCCTCCGGATGGATTGCCACTGCTTCTTTCTGGCGTTCGGCAGCGCCTGGGTAATACGTTACGCGGGGCGGCAGCGCATGCATCAGCATCCGGATCGCCTCCAGGAATTCGTCACGCTGCTGCCAGTTATCCGAGATAACCAGCACTTGGGTAGCCACACAGTTATGCCCAGCGTTCTGGAGCTTCATTGTTACCACATTCTCGGCCTGGAAACGGAGGTCGGCCTTGGACCATTTGCCCGGGACGATGATGGTCGGGGTGACGCCGCCCAGTTCACCGGTGAAGGGTTTGTTGAGAAACGGCTGATTCTGGCGTCTACGCTCCGCGCCTTCCGGGCCGTTTCCGAACAGGATGGTCTGGTAGGTGTGGACACTGCCAGTCATATGGATCTCTTCCACACCGGCGTGGTGAACCAGGTAATCTCCCACCTCCGCACCCCCGTAGGCGAAGCGCAAGTAGCCGGCCTGGACGAGAGGTGCAAAGATATCTTCAAAAATCGGCCCGAGGTAGTCGTTGACAGGGCTCATTTTCAAAATAACCACCTGCCCCAGGCCATACAACCGGTAGAGCACGTCGCGTGGCGGGATGCTGGTCACGTTGCCAGCCCCAAGCACCAGGGCAACTTTTCCTTCCGGATTCTTCTGCTGGTAGAAGAGGGCCATTTTTTCGCCCAGATTGGCCTCAGTGACACCCGGCTGCATCCAGACTTCAGCAGTGATGCCATTCAGCAATAATTTGTCGAAGACTGTATTCGGGAAGATTTGGGCGGCCACCTGGCCATCAGGGCGGGTATGGATTTTCTTCGGTTTGAGGATCTGACCCATGGAAAGAGCGCGCAGGGTATCCATGTAGCCATTGATCCCCTCTGCCAATGTCCAAGGCCCGCCTGTCCATTCCTCGCCCTCTTCCGGGGAGTGAAGCTTCATCTTTTTCCCTCGCACGGAAGCCTCTACCCAGGTCTGGCTCTTTTCTGCCAACCGCTGGCGGATTTTGTCCAGGAGGGCCAGCTTTTCCGGGATTGGCAGGCTCGCCCATTCGTTCTTGTGATCTTGCAGTACCTGTATGGATTGGTTCAGTTCAAGAGTGTCCATTAAATCCTTCTATGGGTGGTATATTTCAGCTTTTCAGAATTGCTGTAGAGAGGCAATAAATTGGAGTGTTGGGGGGCGAAGCGCGCCCAATACCCCTATATCTTCCTCTTGTATATGGTGATTACAACCCCATCGGATAGGCAATGTTGCGTGAACATCTGTGGGACGTTTTGCGGATGGTAAGCTAATAAACTTGCCAGTGCAGAACGCTCTCCAGCGGCCGTTTCTCCACCGTCGGCCATTCCTCGGGCACACCTACCGGAACCAGGGCCAGCAGTCGTTTCCCTTTGGGAACGCACAGGAGGGTCTTAAATTCCCCTTCAAGAGGTAGGGCATCCCCTTCCACCCAACAGGACCCGTACCCCAGGGCAGTGCTGGCAACCAGCATGTTCTCAATTGCGGCAGAGCCATCCTCCAGCCACCAGCGCGAGTATGGATCGAGCACCACGGCGATGATCGCGCCAGCCTTTCTCATCCACTTACCAACCACGCAGAGCTGATCCATCGTCTCCCGATCCGTGACCACGATAAATTCCCAGGGCTGGCGGTTGCTCCCCGTGGCGGCCAACCGGCCGGCATCCACAATTTTCTCCAAGTCCTCGCGCGGGATGATATCGCCAGTGAACTTTCGAACGCTCCTGCGCTTGTGTAAGGCCTCCAATGCTTCCATAATGCTCTCCTAATAAGTAAGACTGTACCCAGACGGGAAGACCGTAAGAGAATGGGTATCCTGCAGTCCGGCTTGTAAAAATATTATTGGCAAGGAATATCAGGCAATGGTTTATATTTGCTCAAAGCGGTCGACCGGGACGACAAAGATGGTAGCGCGTTTTCCGCCCTCGGCGGCGGGTGTGCAGGTCTCATGCAGTACCTGGATGGCGGTATCCACTTGTTCGGCCTCTAGGCCAATCAGCAGGGTGGTCATGCCGCGCCGTAACAGACCCCCGGTGGAAGCGACGCGCGTGACGCGGAAACTGGCGGAGGTCAGACCCTGGGTAACGGAATCAGAGTCAGAGTCGCGGACAATGGCCAAGATGAGTTTCATGGCTAAATCTCCTCGTAGCGTTCCACGGGTACGGCAAAAACGGTAGCCCCGCCCACGGTAACTGGCACCGGGGTCGGGAGCGGTAGGGGCGCACCCTCCAGCGGGACAGCCAGGTATTCCACGCGCTGGCGACAGGATTTTCGCAGCGCTGCCAGCGCCTGTTCCTCCATGCCCTCAGGCAGGCCAACAAACAGGGTGGCGTTGCGCCGGCCCAGGAAGCCGCCCGTGCTTGCCAGATGTATGACCGGCACATTCAGCAATGCCAGAGTTCGCTCAGCCACATCCACGTCCTGTTCCTGTATGATGGCTGTCATTAGATAACGGATAGGGAGACGTTCCATTGCGGCTCCTTTCAATCGGTAGACACGACCGCTTCAGTCGGGTCATTCAGGGTGATGGTCCGCCCATCCGGAAAAATGACGACCGTCTGTTCTGCCTGACGTGTCACCGTCAGGCCTCTATATTTTACCGTAACTGGCCAGGGAAATGGATTCTTTCCAGTCAGAGTGACCCGCCTTGGGGATTGGATTTCGACTCCCAGCGTCTCCAGAAACAGGCCAACAGGTGCGAGACCCTGTACCGGGTTCCGTTCCCCGATGCCTGCCCCCGTTTCACTGTTGTACGCTCGGAAAAAGGCGTGCTGTTTCTTGAGATTTTGAATCACGGTAGCCATCAGCCGCGCAATCAACCGCGCGGCTTCCTCACGCAGTCCGTAGCCTAGAAACCCCTCACCGATGAGAACATTCCAGGGGAGATGGATTGCCTGGCAGGTGGAACCCATTGCCAAGTCTGGCCCATGAGGCATGCCTGTGGGTGTTGCAGAGGTGCAGGTTGGGATGCCAAACGGCTTTCCGAAGCGGTCTGCCGCCAGCAGCGTCCGTGTAATGAGGGCATGAGCGCGCAACGGATCTGGGATCCCCGCCCATATCGGTAGGAAGAGAGTAACATCTTCGTTGGAGAAATCCATTACTTGTAACGAAACCTGATCGTGAGCCTCCACGCCGGATATTTCAACCTTATCCAATCTAGTGTAAAGTTGGCGGCTGGTGGCAGCAGCCAGGCCTGTTCCCCACTGAAAGTCCTTTCGTTCCAGGCGCTCAGATTGTGGGGTTTCGCCATCCTGGCCACGCAGAACAATTTCCGGGTGGCGGGTGGTCTCGCCCATAAAATCAATTCTTACGAGCAGACGAACAGTATCCCGGAAAGATCGGCGTGGTGCAATTTTCCCGGAGCCGTCCCGGCCGCCAATGGATTTGCCCGCCAGAGAGCGGTGGGTATCACGGTCTCGGTAATGATAGAGAACTGCAGAGTCATTCCAGCAAGCCTCTGTCAGGCGGCGTAGTTCTCCGGATTTCAATTCCAATTGTTCACGCTCTTGCGATTGACCCAACACTTCGGCGATGTGTGCCTGGGAGCAGATTTCAAGGCATAACATCGCCGAGAGGGCCGGGCTTTCTGTGGCGGAGATTTCCGCCCCTTGTCCGCTTGCCTGCCAGACAGTGAAGGCCGGGTTGTCTTCGAGGCCTGTCTGTAGAGGGTGATCCCATTCAGGGAATCCGTCCAGATCACGGTCGTGGGCTTCGGTGAACCAGCATTTGATGAAGGCATTCAGTCCCGATTGGATTTCACGTAGGTAACTTATGTCAAGGGTGCGCTGGTAAGTTCGCCAGGCCAGATTGGCTAGAAGCGGGGTAGCCAGCCATTGCCCACGCTGACCTGCCAGGCCAGGTTTCCAATCCACTGTGCCTTCTTTGGTCTGTACGGCCAGGAAGTTACGTACCAGACCTGCAGCCAGTTCCGGAGAGCCGGGTAAGAGGCCAGCCAAATAGAAGGCCTCCAGTGCAGATTGTCCACTCCAGAGGGGAGAAAAATCCCTGCCATCCCCACGCGGTGAATAGCCGTGGTCTGGCTGGCGGGCGATGACAAAGCTTGGATAGGGGAGATATTGACTGGGTCTAAAGAACAGACCGAAAGCGGTTTTCTGGCTGAGAGCCAGAGCGGCATCCCAATCAGGGTCGCCAGTATGGATCTGGATGGTCTGGGCAATGTTGACCAGTTCAATCCTGGCTCGTTCGGCCTCCCAGGGGCGGGTTGCGGTATGGCGGGCCAGTTCGAAGGAGTCTGACGGGTTTGCAAGTGCAGCTTGAATCCAGGTGAGGCAGCGTGATTTGCCAGGAGCGAGGGCGAGATCAAGTGCCAGGGATGGGTACGGCCCGGGTCCAGGCTGGGGACCGCCGGTTAGGAAAATAACCGGTGCGAGGTTAGAGGTGCGCCCTGTCAGGATGTTCACAGAATGCATGGAGACGGGTGCGAGACTTTGTCCCTCCAATGGAGCAAGTTGCCCACATAACTCCAGGAGAAGCGAGAGCGGCTGATTGCCTTGGTTGGTGACCGTGAAGCGACCTGCGGCGGTGTGTGAATCGGGAACCCAATATTCAGCCATGACGTCTATATTTGGAAATGGCGAGAACTCAAGCTGGAGAAAATTGGGATAGAAACGATGCAGATGTGGCGGCACAGAGAATTTGGCAGGGTTGATAACCACTTGGTTGCCCATCCTGAAGCGCGGAAAAAGGCGCATGGTACGGGCGCGCAGGCCATAAGTGGTGTGCAAGGCCAGGGCAGGAGGGTCGCCGCCGGTCTCGAGTTCCCAAATATGGTCATTGAAGTAATCGGTGGTACCCAGACGGAAGTCAGCTGCCAGGGTGAGGAGCAATGGATCGCCGGGACCGAGAGACCAATCACGCATGCGTACAGTATACGGGGGTTTGGTCTGAAGGTCAAAGGTTTTGTGCTAGAATCTTTGCTCACGAGGAATTATGATCACTCCCGAAGATCCGGCTGAAAAGTTTCGTCGTCTTTTGGACTCTGAAGCTGATACGCAGGGCGAGCCTCCTGTAGAGGATGCTACCGCGGAAAGTATCCCGCTAGTTGTTCGCCACCCGGCAATAGATGAGAACGGGATGCCCCTGCCGCGGCGCGTGGAAGAGATAGACATGAGTGCCACGCGCGTTACACCATCCACATTTGAATATACCGCCGGTGCGGGTGTGCGTCACCCCGCCTCAAGCCGGCGCGTTTCCGCGCACAGCCGCCGACCCGTCAACTGGTCAAGAGCGGGGGGTTGCCTCCTGCGGGGATTGATTATCATTATTTTCATTGTTGTCGCACTGGGACTGATTTTGGCAGCAGCTGGCGTATATGAATATTACTCGATTGCCTCCGGCTTGCCTAACGTGAGCGATTTGCAGCAGCGCGCCTCGCAGTTTGAGACAACCCGCATTCTCGATCGCAATGGTGATGTCTTGTATGAAATCCTTGATCCGCAGGCCGGACGGCGGACATACATCCCTTTGAACGAAATTTCCCCTTATCTGGTGGCAGCGACCATTTCCACTGAAGATAAGGATTTCTATTCGCACGGCGGGTTCGATCCACTGGCAATCGTGCGCGCCTTCTGGCAAAATATAACGAGTGGCGAGACAGTCTCTGGCGCTTCGACCATCACCCAACAATTGGCGCGCGCCTTGTTTTTTTCATCTGAGGAACGCGGTCAGCGGACCTACCTGCGTAAAGTGCGCGAGGCCATCCTAGCGACTGAAATTGAACGTCGTTACAGCAAGGATGAAATCCTTGAACTCTATTTGAACGAAATCTATTACGGTAACTTGGCTTATGGCGTTGAGGCAGCCGCAGAGACGTATTTCAATAAGAGTGCCAGTCAATTATCCCTCGGTGAGGCAGCTTTTCTGGCAGGCCTGCCGCAGGCCCCCTCAACTTATAATATCTACACCAACCGGGATATTACCATAGTGCGTTATCAGGATGTGATTATGGGGATGCTGGCATTGAGCATGGAGCGTCATTGCATTTATGTGAGCAACAACCCTCAGACGGTGTGCGTGGATGGAGATGCGGCGGCAAATGCCATCCAAGAGATCCAGCATAAGACTTTCAACCCGCCTACGGTCAACATGCGCTACCCGCATTGGGTACAGTATATTCGCGCCCAACTTGAATCCCGCTTTGACCCGCAAACGATCTATCGCTCTGGCTTTACAGTCTACACTACACTTGATCCGGTTTTACAGGATGCAGCCCAGCAATCTGTCACAACCCAGGTCAATGCGTTAGTCAATAAACACGTTACTGATGGGGCGTTAGTGGCAATCAAACCGTCCACGGGGGAAATCCTGGCGATGGTAGGTTCGCCCGATTTCTATAATGAAACCAATGCTGGGCAAATCAACATGGCTGTCAGTCCTACCCGGCAACCAGGAAGCTCCATCAAACCTTTTACCTACCTGGCTGCGTTCGAGAAAGGCTGGACTCCTGCCACCTTGATTTGGGATGTATCTTCAGAATTTCCGCCTTCTGGACTGTCCACCGATCCGAACCCGAAATATGTACCGACCGATTTCGACCACAAGTTTCACGGTCCAGTCACCGTCCGCACGGCATTGGCTAATTCGTACAATGTCCCGGCGGTCAAGGCGCTGCAGTTTGTCGGCGTATATGGTGATGGTGGTTTGATCGCCATGGCCAAACGCTTGGGTATCACCAGCCTGACGCGGGACGACTACGGTCTGAGCCTCACATTGGGGGGTGGTGAAGTGAGCCTGCTGGAGATGACAGGCGGGTATGCCGTTATTGCCAATGGTGGGGTCAAGGTTCCACCGGTATCCATTTTGAAGATTGTGGACTTTAAGGGGAATGTGGTCTACGAGTATCAGCCTCCGAACGGCGAACAGGTCCTTCGTCCAGAGCATGCTTTCCTGATCTCTTCCATTCTGTCGGATAATGCTGCACGCATCCCGACTTATGGGACAAACTCTGTCCTGAACTTGCCGTTCCAGGTGGCGGTCAAGACTGGCACTTCAAACGACTCGCGCGATAACTGGACGCTTGGCTTCACTCCGGACCTGGCAGTGGGCGTCTGGGTGGGGAACGCGGATTACACTCCAATGGAGAATACCACCGGTGTCACTGGCGCCGGACCCATTTGGGCGGAGGTTATGACCTTTGCCATCAACCAGTTGACCCATGGCAACCCAACACCTTTTGTCATCCCGAGCGGGATCGAGCAACATACCATCTGCACCGTCTCAGGTACCCAACCATCCCAGTGGTGCCCTAGCCAGCGCGTTGAGTATTTCGCAGCTGACCAGCCGCCGCTACCTCCCGAAGATGATCTGTGGCGCGATGTGCAATTCGATACCTGGACGGGCCTGCTGGCCTCCCCGGAATGCACCAGCGATTACATTGACGACCGCCAGGTGATTAATGTGACTGAGCAGTGGGCGCGCAATTGGATCCTCCAGGATGAGAACGGCCAACAGTGGGCGAGCGATATGGGATTTGGCAAAATTTTCTTTGTCCCTGACCGGAAGTGCAATGCCAGTGACCCGCGCCCGCATTTGCAGTTTGTCGGTCTGCAAGCTGGGCAGACCATCACGCAAACTTCGCTGGATATCAGCATCGTGGCCAATGCTACCGCTGGATTCCGTTCCTGGCGGTTGGAATGGAGTTCGAGCCAGAACCCCGGAAATTGGAAGATCCTGGTGGGTGATCAAAAAATACCAGTCCCGACACCAGCCATCGTTTATACATGGGACCTGACCGGGATGCCCAATGGTCGGGTTTTCCTGCGCCTATACATGGAAGGTAAGGGGGGGGGCTACGCGGACAGGAATATTGACCTGAATCTAAGTGTGCCGACACCTACCCCAACACCAACTTCGACCTCCACACCAACCCCTTCCGCTACTCCAACGCCAATACCGACGGATACTCCCTGGTGACTTCTTTGGCAGGAAGTCACAATAGGTGGTGTCTCTATGTATCAGGAATGTCTTGTCTTGACGCAGGTCACTTATGACCCAGATTTACAGGGTGTTTGTCAGGCGGCTATGACCAGTGTAGATGATCTATTCCCCATCCGGTGACCAGGCAGGTTACCGTGACCAATCTGGCAAAAGAACCAGATGAAATATCAGGCAAGTTTTCCAGCCAGTTTCAGGCGGATAAATGTCCAGGGCGCTCCACCGGCCACCCAGAAACCAATCAGCGTGTAGCGCAGGTATCGAAGGAAGTAAGCCAGAATGTTCTCACCCTCGGGAAAGATGATTTTCAGCCCATAATAAATGATAATAACATTAGCTGCACCCAGCAGATAGCGCAGGACAAAAGCCAAACCAGACCGACCAACAGCCCAAATAATGTCCCGGCAGCAGTTACCGCATCTTGCATTGAAATGGCCTGTGTTGCGTACGCCGCCCATTCCTGCGGCGGCTGCCAGTTGGTGGCTTTTAACCAGACAAATGGAATCAATGGCAGCAGGAACACCACAAGTGAGGCCAGAAAAGCGGCGAGGACCTGCCGGCCAGCGTTTTGCTTTTTTACCCAGGCATTAACCGGGTCCCAGAAACGCAGAGTCAACCACAGAAGTAGACCGCCGATCAGCCAGCCAAGCGCCACATCTTGTGGAAAGTGGACTCCCAGGTAAAGCCGCGAGAGTCCGATCAAAAGAATAAGCAAGACAGCGGCGAGCCAACCCCACCATTTTCGCAGGTATGCAGCCAGAATGCCCCAGATAACGGTAGCACTTTGGGCATGGTTCGATGGAACGCCGAAGGAGGTTTCCGTAGCCAGGCTATGTACACTGGTGCTGTACCAGTATGGGCGTGGGTCGTGAAAAGCCAGTTTAAGGGCCCCATTGAGGCTTGTGCTTAACATCAAGATGATGGCCACGCGGATGCCTAAAAGGCTATCCACGCACCAATAGAGTATAGGCAGCACCAGCATGAAGAATTCTTCTGTTCCCAAAAAAGAAAAAAGTTTCATGGGTAAGGTCTGCCAATCTCCCAGCCCCTGCAAAG
>JBEKVG010000007.1:0-18647 GCA_049514195.1 Anaerolineales bacterium
CCACGTTACCTTTGATGACGGTCAACGGCGTCCGTAATTCATGACTTACGTCCGCCAGGAAACGCTGCTGGGACGTGAAGATATGCTCCAGACGCTCAAGAGTTTCGTTGAATACGTCTATGAAGCGGCCTGTCTCATCATGTTTGGCACCAGGATTGGGGATGCGTTGCGACAGGTCATCGGCCCGACTTATCTGGAGGGCAGTCTCAATGACAGTCGAAAGTGGATTAAGTGCCTGCCCAATGGCAAACCAGGAGGCTGCGGCTGCCAAAGCCACCGAGGCGGCTGCGATAATACCGATAATCTCAAGCAACGCGCGCCGGGCCAGGTCCACCACATCCAAACTGGCAGCCACCTGCAGGTTCCCAATGGGACGACCGCCCGCTTCCAAGGGGACGGTCAGCACACGCAGGTGCCCCCAGGAAAGGTATGAGTCGTGGTATATGGAAGTCTTCGATTGAAATCCAGCCGGGTCAAGCGGATTTTTATAATAGCCCAGGTTCGGGGACGAAAAACTCAAGCGGCCATGCTGATCCCAGACCTGATAACTGACATTCGTAGTCAAGTTTTCGGTCATAACGCCCTGGGTGATAGCCCCGCTTGTGCCGACGCGCCAGTCTTTCAGGAGCCCCTTATACGTCTGGATGAGTGTGTTGTCGATCTGGGTAACAAGCAGGACATTAACGAGAAAAAAGACCAGCACCCCAAAAATAAGCAGGATACCCCCGGTGAGTGCCGAATATAAAATTGTCAGGCGTAAACGCAAGGACATTACGGATTCTCGCGCAGGACGTATCCCACGCTGCGCACAGTATGAATGAGACGCGACTCATTCTCTGCTTCGAGTTTTTGCCGCAGGTAGCGAATGTAAACTTCCAGCACGTTACTTTCTCCGCCAAAATCATAGCCCCAGACGCGATCAAAGATAACCTCACGCGTCAATACCTGGCGTGGATGGCGGAGGAAGAGCTCAAGGAGTTCAAATTCCTTGGCAGTCAATGGCACCAATCGTTTCCCGCGTGTCACTTGGCGCGAGTCTGAATCCATGGTCAGGTCGGCAAACTGGTAAACCTGATTGCGCTCCGTCTGTGTGCGGCGGAACAGGGCGCGGATGCGTGCCGTCAGTTCATCCAGGTTGAACGGCTTGACAATATAATCATCTGCTCCGGCATCCAGACCCTGCACACGATCCTGAATGGTGTCCTTGGCAGTCAGCATCAGGATTGGCAGGCCGCCCTGTTGACGCAGGCGGCGGCATACCTCCAGCCCGTCCATCCCGGGTAACATCCAATCGATAATAACCAGATCCGGATGATGGTCATGCGCCAGGTTCAGTCCGGTACGGCCGTCTGTTGCTACATCCACGGCATAACCTTCATAGGCCAGCCCGCGTTGCAGCACTTTCAGGATAGCTTGGTCATCTTCAATAATCAGGATTCGTTCGTTCATAGGTCGCCTCTGCGTAAAATATACCACAAACTTTTGGTAGAATGGGAACATGCATGTTTCCAAACGCCTTTTCGATCTTCTGGTAACCACACTGGCTTTGATCATCATCCTTCCGTTGATGGTGGTACTTTCCGTGCTGGTCTGGATTTTTCTTGGAATTCCTATCCTGTTCCGTCAGCAACGCCCCGGTTACAAAGGCCAGCCATTTATCACCTACAAATTCCGGACGATGACGAGCCGTACTGGACCAGATGGGAGTCTGCTCCCAGATGCCGAGCGTTTGACCCCCTTTGGGCGTTTCCTGCGTTCCACCAGCCTGGACGATTTACCCCAAGTTTTTAATGTACTACGTGGCGAGATGAGCCTGGTGGGACCGCGTCCGTTGCTGATGCAGTATCTGAAGCGTTATACTCCCGAACAGATGCGCCGGCATGATGTGCTGCCCGGCATCACTGGCTGGGCACAGATCCACGGGCGCAATACCCTGGATTGGGCGAAAAAATTCCGCCTGGATGTGTGGTATGTTGACCACTGGTCCTTCTGGCTGGACCTGAAGATTTTGTTCCTGACGCCATGGAAGGTATTCAAGCGCGAAGGTATCAACCAGCCGGGTCATGCGACGGCGGAAGAATTTAAAGGCGCAGGTGAACAAAAATAGCAGGGATTTTTGGAAAACCAATAATGATTGTTAGCGAAATTGTCTCTGTCTTACCACTTCAAACAGTAAAATTGCCCCTGCCACCCCCGCATTAAGCGACTCGGCTTTCCCTGGCATCGGAATGCTGACGGCTATGTTTGCCAGTTTGCGCGCCGCGTCTGTTGCACCTTCGGCCTCCCCACCCACGATGAGAGCCAGCGGGAGGCGGAAATCCGCCTGCCAGCATGGACTGCCTTGCATGTCGGCCAGATAGACTTTCAGCATTTTCGTCGCTGTCCGGATTTCCTCCCAGGTCAGGGAGTGGATAGGCAACCGGAAGTGTGCCCCCATCCCGGCCCTTACCACTTTCGGTGCGAAGGCATCCGTCGTTTCGGGTGGTAGAAAGACAGCCTGCACGCCCGCTGCATTCGCCGTCCGCAGGAGTGTGCCCAAGTTACCAGGGTCGCGGATCGAGTCGGGGATGAGCACAAAGTTGAGAGATTGAGGAATAGAGAGGGGAGAATAGTCCAGAACAGCCAGGATGCCTTGTGAGGTCTCCGTCTCAGAAATTGAGTTTATAAGCGTATCCGTGACTGATTCCACCTCGATGCCTTTGGCCTTTATCTTCTCTTCAAGTTCACGACCACGCCGACTCAATGTTTCCCCGACCAATACAAACCGGAATGGCCAATCCGCGCTCAAGGCTTCTTCCACCAGCCGCACGCCTTCCACCATAAACGCCTGCGCTTCACAGCGTTTCTTCGAGCGGCCCATCAGACTGCGCGCCAGTTTGACTTTAGGATTTTGGGTTGAAGTGATCATGCCAGACTTTCTCAAAGGGGGTGACAAGAATATTTTACCTCAGTGGATTGTCGTATTCATCGCCGTTAAAACATTCGGTCGGGGTTTGCAGACCCCGACCGTTTATTCGAGCCCGAGATTTGTTATTTATTGGCTTGCGCTACCACCGCTGCAAAAGCCTGCGGTTCACGCACGGCCAGATCGGCCAGCATCTTACGGTTGAGATTGATGTTGGCCTTCTTCAACGCGGAGACCAGGCGGCTGTAGGTTGTGCCGTTCAGCCGGGCCGCCGCGTTGATGCGAACGATCCATAATTTGCGCAGGTCGCGCCGGCGTACACGGCGGTCGCGCGAGGAGTACCACATGCTCTTAAGCATTGCCTCGTTGGCACGCTTGAATAATAAATGCTTGGAACCTCGCTGCCCCTTGGTATATTTCAATACTTTTTTGTGACGCAGATGACCTTGCGGTCCACCTTTTACACGAGCCATTGTTTACCTCCTGCGAACCCCCGGGCGCCGGTGCAGGGACCAACCCTGCGCTCCAGTTGCATACACCCGGAAGCCGCAACTAAAATGGATACATACCATGAAGCTAGGGCTTCATGTTTGGCGCCAGGCGCCGGATGCGCTTGATATAACTTTTTCCCTGGACGGCTACCATCTCACCGAACAAGGCCTTCACGCGGTGCGATCTCTTGCGACGCAGATGGGCCTTGCCGCCCTTGGTGCGCACGATTTTGCCAGACCCGGTAATGCCAAACCGTTTCGAGGTGGCCTTATGGGTCTTCAGTTTTAACTTACCATCTTTCAACTTGCGCGGCACAGGTTTTACTCCTTTATCTATGATTTCGCGGGGACTTGCTCCCGCGGGCTTTCCTTTTTTTCAGAAGTTTCGTCAGAGCCTTCTTTTGCCTTCTTCTTGCTGCCCTTGGCAGGGACGAGCATCATGGACATGGCCCGGCCTTCAATGGCGGGTGGCTGTTCCACTGCAGCCACATCTGACAGGCTTTGGGCAATCTCTTTCAAGTCTTCAAGTGCAATTTCCGGATAAGTGATTTCGCGGCCACGGAAGCGCACAGTCACGCGCACTTTCATGTTATGTTCCAACCAGCGGCGGGCATCCTCAACTTTGAAATCGCGATGGTGGCCGGTTGTCTTGGGGCGCAGGCGGATTTCCTTGACTTCTACTTTGGTCTGAGCCTTGCGCGCCTCGCGTTCCTTTTTTTCTTTTTCATAAAGGAATTTGCCGAAGTCCATGATTCGACAGACGGGTGGTGTGGAGTTTGGTGCGACTTCTACCAGGTCGAGTTCCGCTTGTTGGGCCATCCGCAGGGCTTCGCGAGTGGGAACAACCCCCACGTTCTCGCCCGTTGCACCGATAAGGCGCACTTCGGGAACTCGTATGGACTCGTTGACTCGAAATTCGTTAGCGCTGATACTTCTCTCCTCAATAATAAAATAATAGTAACCAGCCACAAGGCTGGCTTAAGCGGGCTGATGATACCATGAAGTCGAAGGAATCGTCAATAAAATGGCGAAAGACGGACAAAAAATGGTAGATATCCGTCTTTCGCGATTGGTTCACAACTGAAGGTTACAACTCGCTCGAACGCTTAGCTATCCGGTCTTGAGCTCGGGCGATGAACTCGGCCAACGGGATGTTATCGGCTCGGCTGCCATCCCGCACACGCAAGGAGACCTGCCCGGCCTTGGCCTCGTTTTCCCCTACCACCAGCATGTAGGGCACTTTCATCAGTTGGGCATCGCGGATCTTGGCATTCATACGCTGGGCGCTGACGTCCGCACTGACACGCATGCCCTGCTCGCGCAGGCTGGCCGCTACCTTTTCCGCATATTCGTTCTGGTTGTCCGTGATTGGGATAACGCGGGCATGTTCGGGGCTGAGCCAGACCGGGAAATTGCCGGCGTAATGTTCCAGCAGGAAGCCGATGAAACGCTCGTGCGTGGAGAGTGGGGCGCGGTGGATACACAGCGGCGTCTCCTCAACCCCGGCCTTGTTCATAAAGACCAGGTTGAAGCGGGCTGGTTGGGCAAAATCCACCTGGTTGGTGGCCAGGGTGAACTCCTTGCCAATGGCACTCCAGATTTGGACATCAACTTTGGGGCCATAGAAGGCGGCTTCGTTGGCAGCCTCCACAAATGGGACGTTGCCATTCTTCATGGCATTCCGCACCATGTCTTCGGTCTTGAGCCACAGGCGCTCGTTATCCACGTACTTTTTTCCAAGCCCATCCTGGCTGTGGAGGGATAAGCGCATGACATACTTGCCGATGTTGAACAGATCGAAGTATATCTTGTACAGGTCAATGACCGCCATGAACTCCTGTTCAAACAGCTCCTCGGGAACGTAAATGTGCGCATCGTTCATCTGCATGGAACGAACGCGCATCAATCCGAACAACTCACCGGATTTCTCATAACGGTAGCACGTGCCATACTCTGCCAGTCGAATGGGCAGGTCGCGGTAGGAGCGCGGCTTCGAGCCATAGATCTTGTGGTGCATCGGGCAGTTCATCGGCTTGACGTAGTACTTCGTCCCTTCCATCTCCATGGGTGGGTACATGCTCTCGGCGTAATAAGGCAGGTGGCCGGAGTGCAGGAACAGGTCTTCCTTGGCCAGGTGCGGCGTGCGCACCCGCAGGTAGCCGGCCTTCTCTTCCATCTCCTTGGCCAGCTTCTCCAGTTCCTCGATGACAACACCGCCGTGCGGCAGCCAGAGCGGCAGGCCCGGGCCAACTTCTTCATCGTAAATATAGATTTCCAGCTCTTTGCCGAGCTTGCGATGGTCACGCGCCTTGGCTTCCTCGAGCATCTTCAGGTATTGCTTGAGTTCAGCCGGCGTCTTCCAGGCCGTGCCATAGATACGCGTCAGCATCTTGTTGTGTTCGTCGCCGCGCCAGTAGGCTCCAGCGATCGACATCAGTTTAATAGCAGCCGGGTTGATCTGGCGCGTTGTCTCGACGTGCGGTCCCCGGCACAGGTCCGTGAAAGTATCGCTTTGGTAGAGGCTGATTTCCGGTTTGACATCCAGTGGGTTGCCATATTCGTCCAGCCCGCCTTTTTCGAGCCCATCGATCAATTCCAGCTTGTAGGGCTGGTCCTTGAAGACCCGGCGGGCTTCATTGGCGGAAACGACCTTCTTGAGGAACGGATGACCACCGGCGATGATCTGGCGCATGCGCTTCTCGATCTTCTCCAGGTCCTCCAGGGTGATCTGCTGAGGCAGGTCAAAGTCATAATAAAAACCGTTCTCGACCGGCGGACCGATGGTGTACTTGGTTCCCGGATAGAATTCCAGCACCGCCTGCGCCATGACATGCGCGGCCGAGTGGCGGATACGGTAGAGTTGCGAGTCTTCGTAGCGTTCTTCAGATTGGTTGGACATTTTTATCTCCTTGCTTTTATTGGATCTGGCAGCCGCAGGCAGGAAGGGCGATCCCAGAGTGCGGCTACTGCCCTCCGGGTCGCCAGGAAGTACGGGTGTGTTCATCAGTCATGGCGACCTCCTGGTAAATAAAAACTCTCGCCCAAACTTCGGGGCGAGAGCGCTAATGCGGTCACGCGGTTCCACCCGATTTATGTCCAGACCCTAAAGGTCCCGACATATCTCTGTGTGCCGATAACGGGGCCAACCGTTTCCCTTACTCGCTTTCAGCCTTTAGCTTCTTGCTTTTAGCTATTCCGCTTTCAGGTTCACGCTCGCGGGTGGTTTTCGGCGGGCTTGCCGGAGCAGGCTCTCAGTCATGGGCCGGCTCTCCCTGTTGGCAAGGGTACCGCGTACTCTTCCCGGTCAAAGCGTTTAATGTATCAGTGGGCGGAATAGGACTCGAACCTACGACCTCTGCTATGTCAAAGCAGTGCTCTAACCAGCTGAGCTACCCGCCCGGGCAGCGAGTGCATATTATAAACGAGGGTCAGGATAATTGGCAATAGAAGGAGAAAAGAACATTCGGAATTCTATTTATACAAAACACAACTGGCCGTTTGTGGGCCGGCCCTGCCGCGGGGGCGAAACCCCCCGATTTTCGGGTTGCACGCGACCGGTAGTACAAAACAACGAGGGACAATTCCTATAAGAATAGAGCAGAGAGGAGAGAACGGATAGGAGGAGGCGGGAAAAGAGATTTAATTGCAGTTTTTAAGCATTTTAGGGCTTTTCGTGCAAGGGGCAGGCGGATTGGGAGAGCCAGTAAAGGTCGCGCAGGCCTTGAGGGGCTAACGCAGCAGGAATTGATCCTCCAAAAAAAGGCCAAAAAGGGGTTTGTTTTGGAAGATTAAGGCCAAAACAAAGCAAACAATTCGAAAAAACTTTGCCAAATGGAATGTAAAACCTTGAAGAGATCATATCGTTCTGTGGCCCCGGGCGGGTACTTGACTCGGGCGGGAAAAATCCTATAATGAAATCAAGATCAGGTGGTTTTAGTGGCGAGGTTGTGGAGAGGCTAGCGATAGCGTGACGATGATGGTCCCATCCGACCCGGTGAAAAGGGACAAGCACCAGAGATTCTCAAGAATTTGAGAAGGAGTCTCGCTGATCCCGCCGCTGGAGCTGAGTCCATGCCATTGGGCAAGCAGGTGGCTTGGGATGGCTTATTCTTTATCCATTCTATTGTATTTTTTTAGGCCATGTCATTATAATGAGATGACGATGGAAGTTATTACATAGAGACCTAATCATTGACAAGGAGGCAGTGCAAATGTCTATAAAACAAGAAACCAATATAGCTGTCAGTTTCTACAATATTCACAGTATCATCACGCGTGGTCTGAGAGTTTCACTTGAGAGCGCCCAGGGCATATTACAACGCGGTTTCCAGGGTGAAATGACTCGGGAGGGCTTCTTCAATTACGTCCGGTCCCTCACTTCTGTAATGAATGCTCATCACCTTACAGAAGACGATATTGCCTTTCCATACTTTCGTGATAAGCTTCCAGAAGCTCCTTTTGATGATTGGACTTACTGGCACGGTAAGATGGCTGAGATGTTGGACGAAATCAATCTGGCATTGAAAAAGTATGAAAAGAAAGGCGAGCTTGAGACCGAACTGAGGAACATCGAAAACGCACTCGCCCGATTGAATGAGGGGTGGCCTTTCCACATACAGCCAGAGACGGATGAATTCATCAATAAAGCCGATGCATTGGTTCCCGTTGAAGAACAACTACGGTTGGTAAGCCTGTTCGCAGAATACGTGCTAGAAAATGCCTTACCCCTTTACTTGACGGTTCCTTTCATGCTCTACAACTTGCCTGTGGAGGACAGGAAGGCGTTCTCGCAGTGGATACCTGCGGAAGGTATTCTAAATCTTGTTCCTGTCGTGTGGAAAGAGAAATGGGCCTCAATGGCACCGTACCTGTTGACATGATGGTAGGTTCGCTTGCCCAACGTCCGCTTGCACCCGGCCTCATTTCGCTCGCAGGGTACGCACGCGACCTGGTAAGGATCGTGAGTTAGGGATTGTAGTCTTGCTCGTAACGCCTCGGCGGGTGAAGCGGAAAGTTATCCGCTAATGCTTCGATCGGGCACAAGGAAATTGATCGCATGCAAACTATCTTGAGTGACTTCTCCTTTCAGACATTGGTGAGAGCCATCAAAGCGAACTGGGCTGATTATTACTTCTACCTCGGGCGCTCGCCAAGCGTGGAAATGTTCGTTGGCCCGTATCTAACTTGGGTCCTCACGGGCATTCCTGATTCTTTTCTGAATGTAGTCTTGCGCACGCAGCTGCCGTCAGACCGCGCAGGCGAAATCATTGGCGAAACACTGGCCCACTTCAGATCAAGGAATGTAAAGCGGCTCTCCTGGTGGGCCGAGACAGACACACCGAGAACGGATCTGGACAAGCATCTGCTCTCCCACAGTTTGACTTTCAATGAGGGCGGAACGGGTATGGCAACCGACTTGGTAGCATTGCATGAAGACCTGTCCACACCCGCTGGCTTGGCGATCATGCCCGTTGAGGATAAAGCAACGTTGAAGCAATGGATCCATGTCGCTAGTATCGGCTTTGGGATCCCTGAACACGGTGAAAGGCGATGGTTCGATCTATTTGCCGACTTGGGATTTGAGATGCCCATGCGATATTATCTCGCCGTAATGAACGGGGAGCCAGTCGGCACATCGCAGTTTTTTCTTTCGGCTGGAGTTGCAGGAATCTATAATGTGACTTGCCTGCCGGAGGCGCGGGGGCAAGGGATCGGAGCTGCCATCACTTTAGCACCTTTACTTGAGGCGCGCCGGATGGGATACCGCATCAGCATTTTGCAAGCCTCTCACCTGGGTTATAAAGTGTATCTTCGGCTTGGCTTTCAAGAATATGGCAAACTGAACTACTATCTGTGGGAGAACGAGACAAAGCCGCCTGATGCGGCAGGCAACGGCGCTTAACACCGGGTTGCAGCCGACACTTTGACGCACGCGCGCAGGCGCGTTTGGTTTCGACAGCCCTTCGGGCCGCAGGCAAGCTCAACCCAAGTGCCAGAAATGTGCAACAATGAGCAGGAGTCTCTCCGGCCTGTGCCCCGAAGGGGTATCCCGCCGCTGGGGCTGAGTCCATTGATTAGCCTGAACTTTGAACAAAAAGCAAATTGCCCTTGAAAAATAATTAGCAATGTGCTAATAGATGAAATTGTGATTATTGTTATGAAAATTGCCCCTGGAAACGAGGTGTATCGATGACTGTTCAAATAATTAAACAAGGCAATAAGCCAGAATGGGCGGTCGTCCCTTACGAAACTTATCTGCAACTTGTTGAAAAGGCAGAAATGTCTCAGGATGTTCAAGATTACGACAGCGCAAAAGCGGCTTTGGAACGCGGTGAGGATGCATTAGTTCCCAGCGAAGTAGTTTACGCGATTCTTGATGGCGGAAACCCTATAAAAATTTGGCGTGAACATCGCGGAATGTCTCAGCTTGAAACGGCTGAAAATGCTGGAATTAGCGTTCCATATTTATCACAGTTGGAAACTAATAAGCGCAAAGGTTCGCTGGATGTTTTATCAGCAATTGCAAAAGCGCTGAAAGTTAGCCTCGAAAACATAGTGCCTCCACAACCATAATGCAGGCCAATATTGGCTGCCGAGGAACATTTTTTGCCCGATATTTCTTTGGATGGAAGAATGGCCCGTAATTCAGGTAGGTTCCATTGGGCGGCTCCTTCCTAATCCAAAACCATGAAAAAAGGAGTTCCGGTCCATGACCACCAAATCAACCGATCTGATCTATCAACTCAAAGTCAGCTTAAGGGACAGTAAACCGCCCATCTGGAGAAGATTGCTGGTACCCGGATCAATCACACTCTACCAATTGCACCATATCATCCAAATTGCGATGGGCTGGACGGACAGCCATCTGCACCAATTCATCATTGGAGATGAATATTTCAGTATCCCAAGCCCTGAAGATTGGGAACCCGTCAAGGATGAGCGTCGGTACCATTTGAACCGGATTGCTCCATCCGAAAACTACAAATTCATCTACGAGTATGATTTCGGCGATGGCTGGGAACATGAGATCCTTGTCGAGAAAATCCAACCTGCTGAAGCCGGCGTGAAATACCCGCTTTGCATCAAGGGCAAACGGGCCTGTCCGCCCGAAGATGTGGGTGGAGTATGGGGGTATATGGAATTTGTAGAAGCAATGCGCGACCCCAACCATGAAGAGCATGACTCGTACGTGGAGTGGTGGGGGGACGATTTTAACCCGGAAGAATTTGATATCGAAGTTGTTAACAGGGCGCTACAACGAATCAAATAAAGGTGCTTCCTGATGCGATCGAAATTCGAGCCCTTTTTGGATAAGACCCGTCCCCTGTTTTTACGAACACTGCCCCTGGCTCCAACCTTGCGGGTGGTCGTATTGGCTCCTCATCCTGATGATTTTGATGCCATTGGAATTACGATGCGTATCTTACACGATAATGGCAACCCAATTGATGTGGCTGTTCTCACCTCAGGAGCAAGTGGAGTAGAGGATGATTTCGCCCCCCAGCTCACGATTCAAGGGAAAGCGGTGTTACGGGAACAAGAGCAAGCGGAGAGCTGCCAATTTTTTGGATTGCCGCCGGAACGGTTGACTTTTCTACGCCTGGCGGAAGATGCGGAAGGCCATCTGGAGGTTTCCGGGCAGAATCTTGCGCGGTTGAGAGCATATTGGGATACGCATTTGCCTGATCTAGTCTTCCTGCCACATGGCAATGATACCAATGCAGGACATCAGCGGACTTACAGGCTGTTTCGCCGGCTCATAGAAGCAGAACCGCACAATGTGATGGCGTTGCTGAATCGTGACCCCAAGACGATAGAGATGCGGCAGGATGTGTATACCGTGTTTGGAGAAACGGAAGCACTTTGGAAAGGAGCATTATTACGTTTCCACCAAACGCAACACGAGCGGAATTTAAGGAGGCGCCAGCATGGATTTGATGAGCGGATATTGCGGGTCAACCGGCAAGCAACCAGGGAGTTAGGGGGAAAGGCTGAGTATGCGGAAGTTTTTGAGTTGGAATGGCACGCCGGTGTTTGAGGCACGAACGGATGGATTGAAAGGATAAGGTAAGGCATGTTTCCAGAAAAATTGTCTCCGGGTGATGAAATTCGGGTCATTGCTCCATCCACATCTTTTCATGTCATTTCAACTGCAATCAGGGAAGCCGCACTGAAAAATCTGGCTGCACTGGGGCTACATGTAACTTATGGAAAAAACTGTGAAGAAATCGATGAGTTCGATTCTTCATCCGCTGCTGCACGGGTTGCTGACATCCATGAGGCTTTTGCAGATCCCAAAGTAATAGGCATTTTATCTGCCATCGGCGGTTATAACTGCAATCAATTAATTCGTTCCCTTGATTATGCCCTAGTCAAGTCCAATCCCAAAGTCTTGTGCGGCTTTTCGGATATTACGGCCCTCAGTACCGCCATTTACGCCAAAGCAGGAGTGGTAACCTATTCGGGTCCGCACTTCTCGACCTTGGGAATGGAAAAAGGACTGGAATACACACTGGAATACTTTACGAAATGCCTATTCGATGCTGAGCCATTTGTCCTATCCCCTTCAAAAGAGTGGAGTGACGACAGGTGGTACCGCGACCAACAGAAGCGGAATTTTATACCCAACGAAGGGTATCTGGTCATCAACGATGGACAGGCCGAAGGGAAACTACTGGGTGGAAATTTGTGTACGTTAAATCTATTGCAGGGCACAGAATATATGCCTGCCCTTATTGATAGCATTTTATTGTTGGAAGATGATTACGAGTCGAAGCCCCATATTTTTGACAGAGACTTACAATCGTTAATCCACCAACCGGGATTTGAAAGGGTAAAGGGATTGGTGGTTGGCAGGTTCCAGCACCGCTCAGAGATGGAACAAGAGATGTTGATAAAGATCATTCGAAGCAAGCCGGAACTAATTGGAATTCCAGTAATTGCGAATGCTGATTTTGGACACACAACGCCTCAATTTACCTTTCCAATTGGGGGAAAAGGCAAGTTGGCAGCCATAAATGGGCAGGTGGATCTTTTCGTGATTGAGCATTGAAAGGCGCACCCAGCAACGGATGGATCCAACCGGGCCCAGCGGTGCGAGGTTGCGATCGACAAATTGGCTATAATTGAAGCTTGGTGCACCGCGAAAGCTCCCGGATGTTGGGGTCGCGCCAATTTAGATCAGATATTCTGAGGTCGATCACTCATGCAACCAGTCACACCAATCCATGTCGTAGAACTATTTCCACCTCTAAGCCACGAGTTGCTCTCCGTTCTCAGGTCACTTCAGCCAACCGATTGGGGAAAACCCACAATTTGCTCACCCTGGTCGGTGAAAGACGTAGCTGCCCATTTACTCGGTGGTAATCTTGGTCGACTATGGAAACGCAATGAAACATCCGCCTCATCCCCAACGACCTTTCAGGATTATGATCAAATCTTGAATCTAATCAATCACGACAATCAGCTCTGGGTTCAGGCCGCTCAACGAATTAGCCCAGAAATCCTGATCGAATTCCTTGATCTCACCGATCGCCACCTTTACGATCACTTCAAAAGCCTTGCCCAAGATAAGTCAGCCCGAATTACAGTGGCCTGGGCGAGTGATATCTTACCGCCTAATTGGTTTGACATTGCGCGTGAATACACCGAAAAATGGCTGCATCAACAACACATACGCGAAGCAGTTAACCAACCTTTACTAACCGAACGAGTATGGTTATTTCCAGTGCTCAACACATTTATGCGCGGTCTGCCTCGCACCTTTCGCAACATGAAGGCAGATGATGGCACAAGTGTTTCAGTCCGGATTACTGGAGAAGCCGGTGGAGAATGGTGTTTAGTCAAAGAAGATTTCCAGTGGAAATTATATGCCGGCCGCGCCCCAGCCGTCACGTGCAGAGTGCAGATCGATCAAGATTTGGCCTGGCGGCTATTTACCAAGGGTGTCACGCCAGGAAATGCCAAACGACAAATTCAAATAGACGGCATTTCAGAATTGGGAGAACAAGTTCTAGAAATGGTGTCAATCATGGCGTAGCAAGAGAAATTGATATGGACGTGGTGACAGGTTCTTTTGGATATATTGGTAAATATATAACCCGGGAGCTGCTGGAAAAGGGGCATACAGTAAAGACAATTACCACCCATCCCGATAAACCCAATCCTTTCGGTGGAAAAGTGGAGGCCGCGAGCTATCATTTTGAAAAACCGGAGATGCTCACCCGCTATCTGGAAGGATGTGAGACCTTATATAACACTTATTGGGTACGCTTTAATTATCGCCAGTGGAGCTTTGACAAGGCACTTGAAAACACAAAAATATTGTTCCATTGTGCAAAAAACGCCGGGGTGAGAAAAATTGTCCATATCAGTGTGACCAATCCTTCTGAAAAGGACGATCTGCCTTACTACAAAGGTAAAGCCTTACAAGAAAAAGAACTCAGAGAATTGGGAGTTGGGTACACGATTGTGCGCCCCACGCTTGTATTTGGAAAAGAAGATATTCTGGTCAATAATATAGCCTGGACCATCCGGAAATTTCCAATCGTGCCCATTTTTGGTTCAGGAAAGTATAAAGTACAACCTGTTTTTGTTGAAGACCTGGCAAAGCTCACAGTGGAAGCATCCAGGTCTGAAGGATCACCAACAATTGATGCAATTGGCCCGGAAGCTTTCACCTATGAGGCGTTTCTACAGTTAATCGCCAGAGAATTAAACAGAAAGGTCGCCTTTGTCCACACTTCACCATCCCTAGGCATTATTCTCGGGAAACTGATCGGTCTATTTGTTGAGGATGTAGTTCTCACGAAAGACGAATTACGTGGACTTATACTGAACAAACTGACTTCAAACCAAGACCCGAATGGTAGAACACTTTTTTCTGATTGGTTGCGCAACAATAAGCATTCGATCGGGACCAGGTATACTTCAGAACTGAATAGACATTTCAATTGGAGGGGTGCCGCCTGACCTGACATGCAGGTCGACCCGGCTGCGCCGGAGGGTGAGCGTGGCAGTTGAGAGCAAATTAGAGTGAGGGTATATAACCGCCTGTTCTTTAGAACACGAACTTCCCATTCTTATAAACGGCCTCCCCATCCAGGAGAATTTCAGAATCCTTTTGCATACCGCAAATCATGTCCCAATGGATGATGCTCTTATTTTTGGAGCCGGTTTCGGGATAGCCGGCGCCGAGCGCCATGTGGAATGAGCCGCCGAGTTTTTCGTCAAACAGGATATTGTGCGAGAAACGGTCGATCTCATAGTTTGTGCCAATGGCGAATTCACCCACGTAGCGCGCCCCGGGGTCGGATTCAAGCATTTCCATCAGGAAGGCTTGGTTCTTCTCGGCATGCGCTTTGGTCACTTTGCCATTGCTGAAGGTCAACTCCACGCCCTCCACCAGCACGCCGCTGTATATCGCCGGGTATGAGTAGCGCACAAAGCCATTCAGGGAATCCTCGACCGGGCCGGTGAAGACCTCGCCATCCGGCATATTGCTCTTCCCGGCGGCATTCAGGAATTTACGTCCTTTAATGGACAGGCTCAAGTCCACGTTGGGGCCGCGCAAGACTACCTGGTCATGTCCCTCGATCCGGTCGATGATCTTCTGTTGTTTAGCTTCCACTTGATGCCAGTATGCCATTGGGTCGACCTGGTCGGCGTGGCAGGCGCGGTAAACAAAATCTTCGAAGTCGCTGAGACTCGTTTCGGCTTCGATGGCATACCCTTCGGTGGGATAGAGGGTCGTAACCCACTTGAAGGAGCGGTCCGCGCCGCGCCGCATCTGTGTCTCCAAGATGGGAGCGAGAGCCTTCTGCCGGCGCTTCTGCTTGGCTGGATCCACGCCTGAAAGGCCGCGCGGGTTGGTCTTCGAATGGATGCGGATGCGGCTTTCGAACTGCTCGTAGGCCAATTTAAGGAAAGTCGGAGTGGCATCCAGTTGTTCGTCCTTGGCGTTGGCAAAGAGCATTTCATCCTGGTCGGGCAATTCCAGCAGCAGGTATGGATAGCCACCACGCTCGAGGATGGTGGCATAGAGTGCGCGCACGAGCGGCAGGGCGGCGGTGGTCGCCTCGATGGCAACCCGGTCGCCGGGTTTGATCTCTGCGGAATGATCCACCAGGATTTGAGCAAGTTTTTCAACGCGGGCATCTGCCATGAATTATCTCCTTATTATTGATTCTAAATTCTCCAGAATAAAGATTAATCACGAATAGAACGAATGGGACGAATAAGACGAATAATTCTTTTATTACCATTCGGAAAATTCGAGAAATTCGTCACATTCGTGATAAAAAATGTGCCTGTCCGAGAAGGTAATGGGATGGCAATCAGCCTTTCTCGTCCAGTATAGCCTTCATCCTGGCGTGCAGGCTGGGCGGGGCAGCCAGCAGGGAACACGGCGGGGTGACATAGTCTGCTTGGCCGGCTATATTCGTGACGGTCGCACCGGCTTCCGTGGCAATCAGGCCGCCGGCCGCCACATCCCAGGGCTTGATACTCAGTTCCCAGTACCCCTCAAAGCGCCCCGCGGCCACATAGGACAGGTCGAGGGCAGCCGAGCCCATCCGGCGCACACCCTGGGTCAATTTGGCGAAACGGCCATAGTACTCAATGTTATTGCGCGGGTTTGACCAGGCGTCGTAGGGAAATCCGGTGACGAGCAGGCTGCGCTGGAGTTCCGTCACTTTCGAGACCTGGAGTTTGCGCCCGTTCAAACGCGCTCCCTGGCCGCGCTCGGCTGCGAACAGTTCGTCCCGCATCGGCTCATAGACCACACCCAGCCTGATGACGCCATTATGTGCATAGGCGATTGAGATGGAGAAAAATGGGACGCCGTGGGCATAGTTGACCGTGCCATCCAACGGGTCGACGTACCACTGGTCGCCGGCACGCCCGGGCACCAGGCCAATTTCCTCGGAGATGATCTGGTGTCCGGGGAAAAGATTCTGGATCTCGCCGAGCAAAAGTTCTTCCGATTGGTGATCCACCTCTGTGACCAGATCAATGGCGCCCTTGTAGTCGACCTGGTGTTCCTGCTCGTAGCCGAGGCGCAAAACTTCGCCGGCCTGGCGGGCCAGCCGTTCGAGGTCTGAAAGTGTGGGAGGCATGGCTACTAGTGCGGGTATTCGCCCAGATTCCGATAAATTTGATTGCGTTCCGCCAGGATTTCGCCACGGTCGTTCCGGGCGGTAAGGATGGGACCGAAAGCAATATTCATGATGGAGCTATTGTAGCCCGGTTTATATCAGGGTACAAGAGCGGTATACTTTTGATCAACTTCCGCCCTGCGAGGCCCGGATGGTCGAGATGAACACATCCTCCAGGGTGGGTACGATCCATTCAATGCTGCTGACCGGGACGTTCCCCGCCTCAAGCAGTTGCCTGACCGGCTGGCGGTATTTTTTTGCCTCGGGCACCACCGCGTGGATCTGCGCCCCGTATAGGGCCACTTCCTCCAGGGGCAGGCTCCCTTTTGCCTGCGCCTCCCGTAATAAGCGGATGGCCCGGTCCGGGTCGAGGGTGCCTATTTCCAGTATCTGTCCGTGCATGCGGTTCTGTTTGAGCTCTTCGGGCGTGCCGACCGCCACCAGGCACCCCTGGTTGATGAAGCCCACCCGTTGACAAAGCTCCGCCTCGTCCATGTAATGGGTGGTTACCAGCACCGTGGTGCCTTTTTTTGCCATGGCGTAGATCAGGCCCCAGAACTCGCGCCGGCTGATCGGGTCCACGCCGGCGGTTGGCTCATCCAGGAACACTACCCGGGGATTGTGGACAATGGCGCAGCCCAAGGCCAGGCGCTGTTTCCAGCCGCCGGACAGGTTGGCAGTGAGTGTGTCTTCGCGGCCTTCCAGCCCAGCCATCCGCAGGATCTCCTCCTGCCGGCTGGCGAGGGCAGCGCGCTTCAGGCCGTAGACCCGCCCGTAGAAGCGGATGTTCTCGCGGGCGGTCAGATCGTTGTAGAGGGTGAAGAGCTGCGACATGTAACCAACGTGGGCCTGCATGGCCTTGGTCTGGGTGACCGGGTCGAAGCCCAGCACGCTCAATTTACCACTGGTCGGCTGGATCAGCCCCATCATCATGCGGATGGTGGTGGTTTTCCCGGCCCCGTTGGGACCCAGCCAGCCGAAGACTTCCCCGGGATGGATGCGGAAGCTGACCCGGTCGACGGCGGTGAAGCTGCCAAAGCGCTTGGTCAATTCCTCGGCGATGACCGGGTCAGCTCCGCCCGGTTCGGGCGGCTGCAAAGGAGTCAAGCGTTCATTGTCCATGATCTTCCGCCTCCTGCCGGCTCACCAGGCTGATGAACGCCTCTTCCATGCGGGGTTCGATGGTACGCATGCCACTCCATTCGATCCCCTGGGCGCTGAGCGCTTTTTCGATCGTGCGGCGGTCGCGCTCGCTCTTCTCCACAAAAATGTGCAGCAAGGCACCGTATATTTGCACTTCCAGCACGCCTGGCAGGCCGGTCACCAGGTCACGCGCGGGCACAAACTTCGACGGCTTGAACTCCAGCAGTTGGCCCGGGACCATCTTCTTGATGCCGGCCGGCGTGTTATTGGCGATCAGGCGGCCCTTGTAGATCAGCCCCACCTGGTTGCAGCGTTCGGCCTCGTCCATGTAGGGGGTGCAGACAAAAATGGTCAGGCCTTTCTCTGCCCGCAGGTTGCCAAGCAGATTCCAGAACTCGCGCCGGCTGACCGGGTCCACGCCCAGGGTCGGCTCATCCAGCAGGACAACTTGTGGTTCATGGATCAGGCTGCAGGCCAGAGCCAGCTTCTTCTTCATGCCTCCCGAAAGCCGGCCGGCCGGGCGGGAGGTGAACTCCGTCAGCCCAGAGAACTTGAGCAACTCGACGATGCTTTGCTTTTGCTGGTTGGTCGGGATGCCGTGCAGGTCGGCAAAGAAACGCAGGTTTTCAATCACGGTCATGTCGGCCGGCAGGGTGAACTGCTGGGCGATGTACCCGCTGTTTTCGCGGATGGAATAGACATCCCGCATCGAGTCATAGCCGAGCACACTGCTCTGCCCAGCATCCCGCCTGAGCAGGCCCAGGATGACCCGGGTGGTGGTGCTCTTTCCAGCCCCGTCCGGCCCGATCAGGCCAAATGTCTCGCCGCGTTTCACTTCCAGGCTGATGCCGTCTACCGCGCTGACCATACCGCGGCGGCCTTTGAAGCGTTTGACCAATCCTTGGGTTGAAATGACCACATCTTCTGGCATGGCGGTCAGTCCAATCTCTTCTT